>NZ_JASJFB010000268.1:0-4907 GCF_030065455.1 Microcystis sp. M53602_WE12
GACTGCAAAATACCGAACTGATTACTATTGGTGCTTGTGAAACGGCGCGGGAAGTGGATGGAGTCGGTTTGGCGGGTTTGGCTTATGTTTGGGAAAGGGCGGGGGCGAAAACCACCCTCGCCAGTCTTTGGAATGCCACCGATTTTGGGCAATATACCCAACAAAACAGCCCCAAATCGCCCCCGTGGGCAATTTTAAATCAATTTTATGCCAATTTACAACAGGGCATGACCAAAGCGGAAGCCCTCCGTCAGGCAAAACTCGCCCATATTGACCTTCATCCTTTCTTTTGGGCGGCGTTTATCCTGATTGGAGATGGTCAAGAGGTGGGAGCAGGTAGCAGGTAGCAGGGGGGATCAAAGACAAAATCTATTGGCTAAAAAACCGGTACACTGATAACTGATAATTGACAACTGATCACTGCTTATGCCTCCTCGTTGGCCCCGTCAACCCGATCGCAAAAACGATCCCGCTTTCCGACGTTTAGATGATCGCATGAATTTCGCCGTTCATGTGGCGGGTTTTTTAGCGATTAATTCAGGGTTGTGGTTCTTTCATATCATTAAATTCTCCGATTGGACTTGGTTAAATCTGTTCACGGGAATTTGGGCTATTCTATTGGTGGGACATTTGATTTATATAGCGGCGATCGCTAACTACTCGGTAACATCCCATGGCTAACACAACTCAGGACATCGAAAATCTGGCGGCCCAAATCGGCGACAATATCTACATTGACGTGGCTAAATGGCATCTCTATCTCCGGGAAGCACATTTACACAGCGTCGTTGCCGAAAAAGTCTTCCCTTTGCTCGAAAACGACAGCTTAAGTGAGAATGCAGTCATGTCTATCCTGCGGGAGATAAAAGTCACCCTCGGAGGTGGTCATCTGCAAGTTTCCCTGGCAGATTTATTACCCAGCAAATGTCAGATAGATTTAATCGATTTGCTAGAAGAATACCAAAAAAGTCGCTAAAATTCCCCAATAGTATGCCTGATAACTCGCAACTATAGGGTTGGCTGAATAAATCTAAAAACATTGTTCGATAAGTACTGGCCCTTGGAGTGATCTGGGGGAAAATTCAGGCACTTTTCCCCTGAAAATGGCTAAAACCCTACACCCCACACCCCACACCCCACACCCCACACCCTACCCCCACCGAAAAACTTTTTCAGCATACCCTAGTTAGAAATAGTCCCCCAGAAGCAAACCATGGAAATAGGTGTTCCCAAAGAGATTAAAGATCAAGAGTTTCGCGTCGGTTTGAGTCCCAGTAGTGTGCGTGTACTCAATGATCGCGGTCACAGGGTATTTGTGGAAACGGCCGCCGGATTGGGTGCTGGATTCAGCGATGAAGATTACCAAAAATCCGGGGCCAAAATTGTGGAAAAAGCGGCCCAAGTTTGGGATAAACCGCTAATTGTCAAGGTAAAAGAGCCGCTTAAGACAGAATACGGCTTTTTAAATAAAGAAGCTCTCCTATTCACCTATTTACACCTAGCGGCCGAGCGCTATTTAACGGAAGCATTAATCGAGTCGGGAACAACTGCGATCGCTTATGAAACGGTCGAGCTTGCCGATGGTCGTTTGCCTCTCTTAACTCCCATGAGTGTTATTGCCGGTCGTCTTTCGGTACAATTTGGGGCCCGCTATCTGGAAAAACAACAGGGAGGTAGGGGAGTTTTACTGGGGGGTTTCCCCGGGGTGAGTCCCGGACAAGTGGTTATCCTTGGCGGTGGTGTGGTGGGTACGGAAGCGGCCAGAATTGCCATCGGTATGGGGGCAAAAGTAACTATTTTAGATATTAACGTCGAGCGCTTGGCCTATTTAGAGACTTTATTCGGTTCGCGGGTAGAATTGCTTTATAGTAGCTCGGCACAATTAGAAAATGTGGTTCCTAAGGCCGATTTATTGATTGGGGCAGTGCTAGTCTTAGGAAAACGAGCGCCGACGCTGGTTTCTCGCTCTTTAGTCGCCAAAATGAACCCTGGTTCCGTAATTGTCGATGTGGCAGTGGACCAAGGAGGCTGCGTGGAAACCCTGCGGGCCACTTCCCACAGTCAACCGACTTACCTGGAGTCGGGAGTAGTACATTATGGAGTGCCTAATATGCCTGGAGCAGTACCCTGGACGGCAACTCAAGCTTTAAATAATAGTACCCTACCCTACGTTATTAAATTAGCCGACCATGGAGTAAAAGCTTTGGATCAAGATGTTTCCCTCGCTAAGGGGTTAAATGTCGCCAATCATCGGTTAATTCATCCAGCAGTGCGCGAAGTTTTTCCCGATTTGATTTGAGCAGTAATTTCAGGGCTGATCGTGGTATTTTCTAGGGGTTATGACTAAGAATTTATGGACAAGGGATGAGCTGCTGATCGCTCTCAATTTATACTATAAATTTCCCTATGGACAATTCCACACCAATAATCCTATTATTATCGAAGTCGCTGAAAAGTTACAGCGAACACCATCGGCCCTGGTGATGAAACTATGTAATTTTGGTTCTCTCGATCCCAGGCATCAATTGCGAGGAGTACAGGGGTTAAAAGGTATCAGTAAAGCTGATCGGCAAATCTGGCAGGAGTTCGAGGATAACTGGACAGAATTAGCCCTAGAAAGTGAGGAAAGATTACAGGTTCTTTTAGGAGTTATCAACGAACAGCAAGAGGATTTTACTAGACTTGATTTTTCGGAAAATATCAAAACAGAAACCGAGGCAATCAGAAAAGTTAGAATCGGACAAAACTTTTTTAGAAAGACAATTTTAGCATTATATAACTATCGTTGCTGTATTACAGGAAATCCCATTCCGCTGTTACTAACAGCTAGTCATATATTACCCTGGAGTCAATTTCCTGAACAGCGTTTAAACCCTCATAATGGCTTGTGCCTAGCTCGTACTCATGATACTGCTTTCGATCGAGGTTTAATTAGTTTCGATGAGGATTTAAGATTAATTATTGGCCATGAGATCGAAAAAAAGGCTCAGGATCAAGGTAGCGAGACGTTAGCACTAAATTTTATCAACTATCGCGGTAAAACTTTAAATGTTCCCGCTCGCTTTTCACCAGATTTAGATTTTTTAAACTATCATCGCTATCATATATTTCAGGGCTAAAAGTACGATATTGCCGCACCAGCTTGACTAAGCAGGTCAATTTTATCAGTACCAATAGCAAAATCCGTAACTCGGTCTAGGGCTGCGGCAGTGGACTGACTAAACTGGTCGCTTAACAAACCTGAATTTAAAGGGAATCCAAACAGTTATCCAAATCCGCCAAGGATTGAAAATCCAAGAGAGCCTCCCCCAACTGTTCTAATTGCGACGCCGTCAGCCCACGAATCTGGGCCACCACATCCGGACTCAGGGTACCAAATCGTTTTGACAACTGTCGCACAATCAGCAGAGATTCTCCTTCGAGAAGCCCCTCCTGACGACCCTCCTGGCGACCTTCTTGACGACCTTCTTGACGGGCAATACGTTCTACCGATAAGACATAGGGCATGGCTTTATTTTTCTCCAAATTTTGAATGGACGTCCACAGTTGTTTCTCCAAGTCTTGGGGCAACTTCATTAACCAGTCGATAATGCCAAACAAATCAAGAATCCGTTGCTTATCCCAATCCCTCTCATATAGTAATCGAGCCAACTGCCACTTGGCGTCATAGCGCCCTGACGGATTATTGCGGGTTTGTTGGGTTAATAAATGGGCCGCAGTCACCAGGGCAAAAGGGTTGGGATTGTCTAGCAAAGCATTGAGACAGTTGGCGTAGTCAAGAATTTTTACTGTCGCAAATTCAATGCTTGTCCGACTACCAAGCAAGTCGTAGCTGAATCCCTGGGGTCGCCAGCTTGGATTTGTATCTGCTAACACGGCTAAGGTTGCAACCGGGCGACGGTAACGGTCATAAAGCCGATAGTTGTAAATAAACAACCGTTCAGCAAAGGTTCTATTCCGTCGCCCCTGAACCTCCACATGAATATAAACCCATTCCTGCTTGGCCGTGGTCAGGGTCACTTCTACCAAACAGTCCACCCGTCGCCGCCCTAATTCCGCATCTGCCACAATTTGGGCCAGTTCTTGCTCCAGAAACCTATGGGGGAATGTCCAATCAATGGACTCTTGACATCCTCGCCGCCGTAAAACGGACGGCGATTCCTCACCACGCCACTTTTTTAGGGTGGTCGCTGAATGGGGTTGACGCTTCACCGAAAAACGCTTAATTGCTTAAGTCTGACTCTTTCTCCACGTCCGTTTTGAGTGTCCGAATGCCCTCCGGCCACTTTGAACAAGTCGAAAAAATCTAATGTTCAACCTTATTTCCTAGAAAGTTTTACTTGTTCAAGGCCGAATTTGAATTCTTTTCTGAACAAAACCCCCTACTATCTGTTGTCAAGGTTCAGTTTTTAGCTTGGTTATCGCTTTTTCCATTGTAGCCTAAAGCCGTCCTAAAAGGACGGGGTTTTAACCCAAATTTTCGATAAGCCGCCGGAAAGTAAAACGCCAGAAACTCCTGGAAATACCGCACCAGAGCCGTTTTCCAAGGACTATCGTAGTCGTCAGGTGCATTGGTCATCGGAAATTTTGGGTCTGAAACCCCGCCGTTCTAGGTTGGCTTTACGTTAGAATTAAAAGGCCAGTCTCGAAAACCAAGTGGACGGCGCAGCACCTTGAAAACTCGGCTTAGGGGGTTCCGACCAGAAAAGCTTGGCCGGGTAAAAAGTCGCGCGCAACAAGTACAAGAAGCGTTTAGCTGGAAACGTACCGTGGGACACACGGAATCGGGCTTCTGAAATGGGGCGAAAGTCTGTGGACTCTGTGTAAGACAGTACATGGTTTTTTAACTGTGGTATGCGACGGTGGTGGAAGCAGAAACTTAAATCGTGAGGTTTAGGAATCGCCGC
>NZ_JASJFB010000081.1:0-1236 GCF_030065455.1 Microcystis sp. M53602_WE12
CTGGTTTGGAGAAATCATTAGTTATTTCGAGCGAAGGACAACGAATGGGGTGGTCGAGGGAATCAACAATAAACTTAAACTAATAAAACGGAGAGGCTATGGCTTGAGAAACTTTCGGAATTTTTGGGTTAGAAGTATGTTGTCTTGGCATCTTGTATGTTGATTTAGCATAAAGAGTAACGAAGAGCCAAATATCATAATATTTATGAGGTTAAAATTATGCAACCTAGAAGCGTTATTCCGATCCGCCGCCAACAAATCTTCTCCTATCTTGCTCTAGCGGTTTTTTGCGCCACCTTAACCGCCAGTTGTAGTGATAATTCTGATATTTCTTCTGTCCCAGAAGTGCCTCCTAACGATGCGATTGCCGATCAACCTGTAGAAGCTATCTTTTACGAAAATGTCAGTCAATGTCAACAACAATTAACCAAACAACAACAGGCTGTTAATCAGGGGAAAAGTACCGTTACACCGAGCGCCCCGATCATAACACCAGAAGACTGTGAAGCACAACTAGCCCTAGCCTTACGGGAACACGAAAGTAATGCTCCCGTTTACGACACTTTGGAGCAATGTCAAACAGAGGGATTAACCTGTAGTCCCGCTACTGAAAATGGTGGTCAACCACGAACCGGCTACTATCCTAGTTTTGGCGGAACTTTTATCTATCCTAATACCTATGACTTCGTTTATTTTTATCATGGCGGTATCCAGCATCGTCTCTATCGTCCGACAACGGTTTATCAAGGCAACGCAGGCAATTTAGTCACCCCCTATGGTCGTAGTTTACCCCGTTACTCCCCAGGCACTAAAATTTTAGTTCCACAACATACTCGTTTTACGGCTCCCGCTCGACCTTCGGGGACTATTGGCTCAGGCGTTATTCGCGGTCGGTCTTCTACTGGATTTGGTTCCACCTATAAGGCCACAGGACGGGGTGGCATCGGTAAATAATAAAGGCTCTTCGGGAATTGTTATGCAAATAATTAACTTAAAATAAAATTCGATGAGAGCAACTACGCTCAAAAGTAGCTGAAATTCATACAGGAAAGGACTTAAGGCACAAATAGGTTAATACCAAAAGATAGACAATTGAGTTAAGATTTGATATAATAGCCAAAAACGAGATTATTTTACTTATGATACTTGACAAATTTTTGAACCTACAAGGAACCTGTATTCAAGGCTATCGACACCTAGAAAATATCGGTATAGTTTGACGAATCGAATCGAAAA
>NZ_JASJFB010000504.1:0-3504 GCF_030065455.1 Microcystis sp. M53602_WE12
CGGAAGTATAAGAGTGTGTGCTGCCTATTTTTTCGGAAAAATAGGTTGTAATGGGAGACTCTTTGTTTTCCTAGACAAAAATAATAACTTTTTCAAAAAAACACTTTTCTATTTTTTTGTTGGGTATTTTATTCTCTGGAAGTCCCTAATATAACAGATGGTCTCATTAATCTCTAGAGTCAGCGATTCCCTCTGTAGTCATGTTTTTGATGGTTTTCTGCCCGGAAACAAGCTATAATGGTCGAAAGGTCAAATTTGAAAAATTTTGCCTCAAACCCTGTCTGCGTAAGGATTTCAGGAGTTTGTAGCCAGTATTTAATTAGTATTACATTGCTTTAACTCAGGCTCTGTAAGACTTTTAGCCATAGCTAGTATAGTTATACGAGGGAAGTTCAGCTATAACAGCCGAAAACCCTTATCCATCAATGGATGCACCCATTAACTTCTCTTAATGTACCCATGTAGTTTGTAGCATTTCTTAATCAACAAGAATTCTCTCTATTTGCTAGAATAGTGGCGATGTATATAGAAAAAGTTCCTAACCGTAATTCCCCCCCCAGGGAAGTCCTGGAAATGCTGATTTAGTGGGGGAAATTTGGCACGATTTTATATTAGTTAATATTTGCCCTTATGCTTGCTATATAAGCTTATCAGACTACCAATACTTCGGATTTTGGGCATGATTAATTTCTGAAGGATAAAAAACCTAGAAATCAGATTTTAGGATGGGAAACAAGTTGAATATCGATTTTATTTCTCTTGAATTCCCACTCTTGACCTCTCAGCCTTCTGATCTTCCAGAAATTTGGCTCTTCGGTTTGTGTTATGCAATGGACGGGGGGTTATAAGGGATGGAACCCTTATATAGAAAGGCATTTAGCGATTTTTGTCAATTGTTTTTTATCTAGAGCGAACTAATCAATTAAGTCTTTTGCCAGATAAGGATTTAGTCGATTTATGCCCCCTATCGAACCATAACAAGTAACGAAGAGCCAAGCTTTTCAACATTAATAATGTACCTCGTGCGAACAGAAAACGCTATATATGCTAAACTTATTAGTTGAAAAATAATCTTTCTTTTTTTAATAAATAAAACTGCAATCACGTTAAGTTTGATCCCCCCAACCCCCCTTATCAAGGGGGGCTAAGTACGGTAACATGACTAACCAGAAAGTAAGCTTATGCAATTAACCAATCATCATCTACCCTACAATCCCAAACTCGTAGAACGAGCCAAAGAACTCCGTAAAAACATGACCAAAGCTGAAAGAAAACTTTGGTATGAATACTTAAAAAATTTTAAATATAGAGTTCATCGTCAAAGACCGATTGATCAATTTATTGTTGACTTTTATTGCCCCGAATTAAAATTAGTGATTGAAATTGATGGTGATATTCATAATAGTGAAGATGCTCAGAACTATGACTTAGAAAGAACCCAAATTTTATCAGGTTATGGATTAACAGTAATCCGCTTTACTAATCAAGAAGTTTTGAGTAATTTTGAGGGAGTTTGTGGAGTAATTGGAAGTTTGATCCCCCCAACCCCCCTTGATAAGGGGGGCTTTGATCCCTCCTTATTAAGGGGCTTTGATCCCCCCAACCCCCCTTGATAAGGGGGGCTTTGATCCTTCTTGATAAGGGGCTTTGATCCCCCCAACCCCCCTTGATAAGGGGGGCTTTGATCCCTCCTTATTAAGGGGCTTTGATCCCCCCAACCCCCCTTGATAAGGGGGGCTTTGATCCCTCCTTATTAAGGGGGATCTGACAATTTTTAACACCTAACTAATTAGAGAGGAAAAGAATACCCAAAAAGTTCTATTGACAACTTTTGCAAGAGAGAGCAAGGACAAAATCAAGGATTTACAATCTCGGTTTCAGAACAGTCCACTGGGTTACGGGAGCCATTGCTTTCCAACCCAAAAACTTGCCGACCGGTTCGGCTTTTTCAATGCCAATTCGCAGCAGTTCCCCTCCTAATTTACTATGCCATTGCAAGAGGACTAATTCGCTTTCAATTGTAACAGTATTGGCAACAAGACGACCCCCGGGGCGCAGGGCTAACCAACAGGTTTCCAATAGGTGGGGTGTGGTGATACCGCCACCAATAAAAATAGCGTCCGGCTGCGGTAAATCTTCCAGGGCGCTCGGTGCGATTCCGGCGACGATTTGCAGGTGAGGCGTTCCCAAGGCGGCGGCATTATCGGCAATGTATTGTAATCTGGTGGGATGATGTTCGATCGCAATAGCCTGGCAACGGCGATCGCTCCGCAGCCACTCAATGGCAATGGAACCACAACCTGCCCCCACATCCCAGAGCAATTGTCCGGGTAGGGGAGCCAATGTACTCAGAGTGATAGCACGAACTTCTCTTTTTGTCAACTGGCCGTCATGATGGTAAGCAGAATCCGGCAGTCCGGGAAGGCGCGGCGCCAGGGTGGTGGGATGGGAGGAGATGCAGCTAATGGCGATGACATTTAAATCCGCCAGCTCTGTAAATTGCCAATCGTTGGCGATGCCTTGAATGTGGCGTTCTAGGGTTCCCCCTAGATGTTCTAAAACCGTGATGGAACTTTCGCCAAAACCTCCCTCCCGGAGCAGCCGAGCAGCGATCGCTGGAGTCTGGGCATCGGCACTCAGTACCAGCAGTTTAGCGCCGGGATAAAGCACCCCATTCAACCAAGCCGGAGGGCGACCGCACAAACTCAAAGTTTCCACTTCACTCAGAGACCAACCCAAACGACTACAGGCAAGACTGAAGGCAGAAGGAGAGGGAATAATCGTCATTTCCTCAAGGGGAATCTGACGGGTGAGGGTGACACCAATCCCGTAGCACATGGGATCACCACTGGCCAAAACACAGACGGATTGACCACGAAGGCGGATAATCTCGTTCACAGAGTCTTGAATAGGAGAAGTCCAGAGCAGTTTTTGCCGTCGATCCTCTGGGGGTAACATTGCCAGATGTCGTTCACCACCGACAATAACTGATGCTAAAGAAAGCAGACTTCGCCCCACCGAACTTAACCCTTCTAAGCCATCTTCACCAATTCCTATGATCGATAGCCATTTCGACTTACAATTGCGATCCGCCATATTAAAAAAAATCGCTACTATTTCATTATCTGCCATCAGGCTCTATCCTTCAAACAAGATATAATCGGGTTAGTGTCAAGTTAATTTAGAGGAAAAATTATGACCACCACCGCCGATGACGTTTGGAGATTATTAGCCGAATTAGTAGAAGCTCAAAAAGAAACCGAGCGACGCTTTCAAGCAACTGATCGCCAAATTACCAGACTCAGTCAAGAAATTGGTAATCTTGGGGGTAAATGGGGTCGTTTTGTCGAAAATATGGTAGCCCCAGCTTGTGAGACTTTATTTTTAAATCGTCAGATTCCCGTACATCAAGTTAGTCAAAGAGTCAGAAAACGTCTCGACGGTAAAACCCTAGAAATTGATGTGTTAGTAACTAATGAGAATCATGTGCTAGTAGTGGAAGTC
>NZ_JASJFB010000613.1:0-4849 GCF_030065455.1 Microcystis sp. M53602_WE12
AAAACCCTTTTAAAATAAAGCTTTTGACCTGTTAAAGTCCGATGTTCATGCTGCGAAAATAGGATTGGGACGTTCAAAAACCTTGCATTATCCTTCTTGTAGTACATCGCTTGGTACAAAAAACAAGGGCAACAAAGCCTAAAACGATCGACTCCTGACGACCGGCTACTGACACCTACCCCCAGGAAAAACTTTTTCAGCAGACCCTATTTAGGGGTGGCTGAATAATGGGAAAAACCTTGTTGGGGAGGAATAGATAATCAGTTTTTAATAACCGGATTTAGTATTAGACGGAGATTGGTGGCTCTCTTAGGTTTGGTGGGTAAAATGTATTCTAAGATACAGTCCTGCTGGCGAGGGAGTGGAAGGAACCACAGAGGCACAGAGGACACAAAGATTGATCGCTTCTATAGTAAGTTAAAATGACCACACAAAGAACAAGAGAGCCGATTGGTTCCCCATCGATATCGAACCTTTTCTGGAAAACCGCCCATAAAATTATCCCAATTCAACTAACTTTATCTACCCTAGAAATAGAGACTTTTCCTAGTAATTAGCATCCTTGGGATAACTACCTGAGATCGATCGAAATGGGATTTAATAAAAATAAGGCCGCATGACTAGCCATTTCTGCTGATAAATAAATCTTTTTATATTTAATAATCCCCGTTTCTAGAAAAGAATCCCTTAACATTGCTTTTGTCCCACTATTAAAATCCGCTTCGTAAAAAACTTCTTTAATTCCCGAAGAAATAATTAGTTTTAAGCAGGAAATACAGGGTTCTAAAGTAACGTAAATACTAGCCCCTTGGGTAGAAATACCGTGTTTGGCCGCTTGAGCGATCGCATTAGCTTCGGCATGAATTGCTCTAGAGGGAATTTCTCCGGATTCTCGACAGGTTCCCAAACCGGGATAACAAAAACCCTGGGCAGTACAATGAACCGTTCCCGATGGCGAACCATTGTAACCCGTGGCTAAAACCTGCCGATCTTTGACAATTACCGCACCGACGGGAAAAGCTAAACAGGTGGATCTGGTGGCGGCTAATTTAGCGATCATTAAAAAATATTCGTCCCAAGTCGGTCTTTTTTCTTCAGAGTTGATCACGGTTTCATACCAAGCTAGAAAAAGCAAAAAAGAGGGGGTTCTCTCTGATAGCTTATCATTAGTTGACCTCTAAACCAATTAAAGCACCACCCTGACCATCGATCACGTGGCCAATGTAGTCACCAGCCTCTTCTAACTGCTCACTGGTTAAGGCATAGCATAAAAACTGAAAAAAACTCGAAAAATTAATAATAATTTAAAGAATTTGACGCTGGAGAATAATCAGATTTTGGCTGATAGCTAAACCTTGACGGCTGGCAAAATAACAGAAATTCTTAAGAAGCTAAAGGGTTTAAATCCCCAGAGAGAGCATTGTAGAATGAAGCGGTTAGTTATCTACTAGAAGATAGGACTTTTCCGTCCCAGCGAAACAATTCTATTCAAATCTTTAACCCAAATTGCCAAGGAGACTGAGTTTTAATGTCTGTTAATTTTCTGGGAGTTGGTTTGTTTCACCCTCTCCTTACCCCTTATCTCGCCCTCCATATTCCTGACGGCTTTTTGAGTCCATCGGTGAGTCTATTTACTTGGATAATTGCCGTTGTCCTGATTGGCTTTTCTCTCAAAAAAGTGCGCGGTCACTACGCTGAACGGGCTGTACCTTTGATGGGAGTTTGTGCCGCCTTTATTTTTGCCGCCCAGATGATTAATTTTCCCATTCCGGGGGGAACCTCCGGACATTTGTTAGGGGGGACTCTGGCGGGGGTTCTGCTCGGTCCCTGGGCGGGTTCTTTGGTGATGGCGGTGGTTTTTATCGTGCAAGCTTTATTTTTTCAAGATGGCGGTTTAACGGTTTTAGGGGCGAATATCGTCAATATGGGTCTGATCGGCACCTTTGGCGGTTATTATCTCTATCTGGGGATTAGGAAAGCCCTCGGTTTTCATAGTTGGCGCAGTATGGCGATCGCTGTTGCCCTGGCCGCTTGGACAAGTGTGGTGGTGGCGGCGTTAGCTTGCGCCCTGCAATTGGCTTTATCGGGGACTGTACCGCCTTTAGTCGCCCTTTTTGCCATGTTATCTTGGCATATCCTCATCGGCATCGGGGAAGCGGTGATTACCGTTTTCGCTGTCGGTTATATCTGGCGAACCCGTCCCGATCTTCTCTACGATCCGCCCCATTCCGTTAATACCTCTGTTCCCCCTTCCTACGCTCCTCGTCAATAGACCTCTTGTAAAAATCAAAAATTGTTGTTAGGGTCAGGAGTCGGTCGTCAGGAGTCAGGAGAATTAAGAATGAATAATAATCAATTAAATGGTCTATTTAAGGATTTTATGCAATTTAATCCTTATTTTTACCGTTTTTGAACCCTCAAAAATTAATTATGCAAGAGGTTTAATAAAGATTAGCCCATGAATATTCGCAGAAATAGCCAATTTTTTCTGATTGGTCTGGTATGCTCCCTAATTATCGCCGTTTTTCTTTCTCCCTTTGCCAGTCCCGATCCCGACGGACTCGATCGAGTGGCGGAAGACTTGCAATTTAGCAAAAAAGAAGACCCTAACGCCCTAGGTAGTCAATTACCTTTTGCCCGAATTTTTGATGGTTATGCCCTCAAAGGTGTTCCCGAAGGTATCGCCACTCCCATCGCCGGTTTTCTGGGAACTCTTGCCACTTTCGGCATCGCTTGGGGTATCGGTAAATTAGTCATTCCAAAATCCCAAAATCAGGAGTAAGGAGTCGGGACGTGGGGACGTGGGGACGTGGGGACGTGGGGCATTTAGCTGAAATTTCCCTAAATCCCTAAACCCCTAAACCCCTAAATCCCTAAACCCCTAAACCCCTAAATCCCTACATCCCCTTTCTAACTGATAACTGATAACTGATAACTGAATAAATGCTACACATTGCCACTTTTTCTTGCGAAAATGAGCGCCCAAATTTCGGTTTTTGGCAGAGACTCGCGCCCCATACCCGTGTTTTAGTGACTCTTTTGTTAGTTTTTGCCACAGCCTTAACGCCGAATGGTAGCTGGGAAACTTGGGGGATTTACGGATTAGGATTAATTATTTTAATTCTGATCAGTCGGGTGGCTATTCCCGTACTTTTACAAAGAGTAGCGATCGAATTTGTCTTTATCGGTGTGGTTTTATTGGGAACTCTTTTTCGTGATGGCGGGGAAATTCTTTGGTCTTGGGGATTTTTGCGGGTAACTAGCGAGGGATTGCTGGTGTTAGGCAGTGTGGCCCTAAAAGCTTTTCTCTGTCTTTGTACGGTCAATATTCTGGTTTTAACCACAGCAATTCCCGACCTGTTGCAAGCATTAGTTACCCTGAAAACTCCCCCTTTATTGGTGGCAATTTTGGCTTCTATGTACCGTTATCTAGCTGTTTTGATCGCTGAATTTAATTCCATGCGAAGGGCAGCAATTGCGCGCAATTTAATGAGTAGTCCCCGATGGCAACGGTTGCTAGTGGGACACATGATCGGCGCTTTATTTATCCGTACCTACGAACGTGGCGAGCGCATTTATCAAGCCATGTTATCGAGGGGTTACACTGGTTCCTTGCCCTCTGTACAGGTTCCCCAAAGCAAGCTGAAAGATTATCTCGCTATAATTTGCATAGTAATTCTGATCCTCTGGGGTCAAATGGTACATCTGCTCAGTTGACACTCCCGTTGCCTAAACTTGAAGCTAGATTGACAACCTGTTGCCAAAAAAGCCGTCCTCCGCTACGCTAAAGGACGGGGAACCTTAAACCCAATTTTTCGGTAAAAGTCTCGTTTTTCATGCACCACAACCCGATTTTTATTGAAAACCTAGTTTATACCTATCCTGACGGCACAGAAGCGTTAAAGGGTATTAATTTAGCCATTGAAGCTACGGAAAAGGTGGCTTTGGTCGGGGCAAATGGATCGGGAAAATCCACCTTATTACTGCATTTTAACGGTATTCTCCCGCCGCAAACGGGTAAAATCACCGTCGGTCCCTACCAAGTTAAACCGGAGAATTTAGAAAATATCCGCAATTTTGTCGGTTTAGTCTTCCAAAACCCCGACGATCAGCTATTTATGCCCACTGTCTGGGAAGATGTGACTTTTGGCCCGATGAATCAGGGAATTCGCGGAGAGGATTTAAACCATCGCTGTCATCATGCTTTACACGCGGTGGGATTGGATTCCCAGCATTATGGTAAGAGAAACAGTCAGAATCTATCGGGGGGTGAAAAAAAACGCGTGGCGATTGCGGGGGTTTTAGCCATGTTACCGCAGGTCTTAGTTTTTGATGAACCTAGCGCCCAACTAGACCCCCGGTCCCGTCGGCAATTAATACAACTGTTAGCCACTTTACCCCAAACCCAAGTGATCGCTACCCACGATCTCGATCTGGCTTTAGAATTATGCGATCGCACGGTTGTTTTAAATCGTGGTCAGGTGGTGGGAGAGGGAGAAACCGCTAAGATTTTAAGTAATCGGGAATTTTTGGAACAACACGACCTGGAAATACCCCTTTGTTATAGTCGTCCCTACTGTGCGATCGCTGATGCGCCCTCACAAGTCAGTGATCAGTGATCAGTGATCAGTTATCAGTTATCAGTTATCAGATGTGAGTTTTCAGTTCACCGATTACTGTTTACTGGACGGCTACGCCGTGCCTTTGGCAACACTGAAAAAAAGCTCCCTTTTCCCCCCTCATAGACAGTCTTAACGAGTGATTTGGATAGGCCTTCCTGAATAAATCTAAAAACCTTGTTGGTTAAGCCTTTAAGACTTTTTGTCCATCAAAAAGAACCATTTATGGG
>NZ_JASJFB010000053.1:0-1310 GCF_030065455.1 Microcystis sp. M53602_WE12
AGTAAAAATATTTTGGCCGCAGGGCTTGCGGTGTCAGTCTGTAGAGCGACCATAAGACCAGAACAGAGTAAATCTGTTAAGGCAGGTGCGGAACCCCGCAAGGGAAAGAAACAGAAACCTAAATCGTGAGGTTTGGGAATCGCCGTCCGTTTTACGGCGGCGAGGATGTCAAGTAGTTGACGGTCAGGTAGTTGAAAGCGACGAGATTCTGGGCGGCGGCAAACTGGGCGGCCTCATCCACACGACGAAAATTATTTTCTTGAATGTCTTCTAAGGGATTGGTATCAACGAAGATTTCTTCGGCATCGACGGAATCGTTTATGACTTTTTCACTCTCTCGCTGAACTAATCCCGTCTGGGCGTTAGTTACGGGGGAATTTTTCTCGGTTTTGGTCTGTTTATCAGCGATTTCGGGGGTAGCACTCGGAAAACCTTCGAGAGTACCCCATTTCTTATAGTAGGTGTTTAGGTCATCGAATATTTGCACCTGTTCATCACTGTAGTAGCTGTTTCGTCCGTGTTTCTCGGCTTCCATGGCGTAACCCAAGCGGATCAGGTGCTGACGGCGTTCGTAAAACTGGGTTTTTCCTATTCGGTAGCGATCGGGTAAGGAGGCGGCTTGTTGCATAATTTTTCATCTCCGAGGGGTTAAGAATAAAAAATAAATACCGAATCGAGGGGACAAAAAGCTGGAATAGTTGAAGGGTATGCGGAACTAACGGATAAATCCAGTATAGTCCCTAAAAAAAAAGGCTTCAATTGGAAGCAAGAGAATTTCGGAAGTTATCGTCGGTTTGGTTCGGGGATTAAAAAGGCACTCAGGAGGTTTACTTGTGACCGATTTCGGTGAGGAACCGATCGAGCGGGTAATCCAAAGCGTCGAGAATCGCTCGGAGGGTAGCCGTGCCGACGCTCTTGGCCGTTTGAGTTTCTGCCGTTATTGCCTTGAAACCAGTCTCCAACTTTTGGATGTGCTGGGGTGAAATGTCCCGACCGGCATCCCTAATCTTATTTACCAACTTATTGCGAGATAGTCCCTGTCCCTCCCGAATCTCCTTTAACTTCAATCCCGCCTCCTCCGACCATGAGATAGTCTCGACCATCTCGACGGGAATCATCACCGTTTTCTTCTGTTTCACCACGTCCACAACCTCTCAGAAAAACTGTTGTTAGGGACTTGCGTATTAATAAATTACCATCTAGACTAGAGAAGCAACTTGTTACTCTCACTCTCAACTATGGTAACTGAACTGACTGAAAAAATCAAATCAAGCTTGAAAGATGCGGCAAAAAAGCTGACAGGTTTTAAG
>NZ_JASJFB010000439.1:0-6843 GCF_030065455.1 Microcystis sp. M53602_WE12
CTGAAAATGGGTAAAACCCCACACCCCACACCCCACACCCCACACCCTGCCCCCAGGAAAAGCTTTTTCAGCAAACCCTAATTAGGAGTGAGCGCTTGACTTTGCCGGCGGCTTGGGTTATAATTGTCTTACAATGGGATGTTTTTGTTTATCGCTGACTGCTCAGATTACCATTATAAATAAACTCTTTTTAAAATATTATTGCAAAATCTGCCCACAAAAGCAAGCAAAATTTTGCCATCAATTGTTAAGTTTTGTTAAGAAAAATCCCAACAGTGGCAAGGAAGAGAACTCCCTTAGCTGATCAGTCCGATCCCCTTGATAGTTTATCATGGCTTTTGGGATAATTCTAGAAGTGTGGGACTGATTTTTAGCTTTCTAGCAAAGACGACAAAACCACTAAACTCTATGAAAACTTGGTTAGAAGATCGCGGTATTTTACCCGCTTACGGTGGGGGGGTAATCATTGGCATTACCCTCTGTTTTTTCGGAGCTGCGACCAATACCATGGCGGGATGGTTGTATGCTATCTCTGGCACGACGATCGCTGTTTTAATTTTATCGATAATTTTACCCCGTCGTTCCCTTCTTCCTCTGAAAGTGCGTCGTCTTGCCATTGTACCCGTGAGTGCAGGAGACGATCTTAGTATTAGCCTAGAGATAGAAAATACGAGCAATCAGCCGATAAATCTGTTAGAAGTGACAGATCTGCTGCCTATAGTTCTCGATCGGCCAAAAATAACCGCAATAGAAGCGATTGCCTCCAAAAGTTGCCATCGTTGGACTTATTATTTACCCACCAGTAAACGAGGTATTTATCACTGGCAAGAAGTACAATTAAGAACAGCGGCCCCTCTCGGTTTATTTTGGTGTCGTCGTTGTCAGCAAGCAGCGGCTAAAGCTTTAGTTTATCCCCAAATTTTACCCTTACAACAATGTCCCCTGATCGATTCCCTCGGTCAAGAGATGGAACAAAAATTAGAAAATAATCGCTATTATCAAAGGGCTAGTCAAGGACTTACCCGTAACTTGAGACAATATCGCCAGGGTGATTCTACCCGTTTAATTCACTGGAAAACTAGCGCCCGTTTGGGAGAATTGCAAATTCGGGAATTAGAAGTGTTAACGGGAGGACAGGAAGTGATTATCTGTCTCGATACCCTCTGTGATTGGCAAGAAGACAGGTTTGAACGGGCGATTATTGCCGCTGCTTCCCTCTATTTTTATGCCCATCGTCGGCAACTAAATGTGAAACTCTGGACCGGTGAAACGGGGTTAATTCAGGGGGAAAGGGTCATTTTAGAAACTTTAGCGGCTATAGAGGCAAAAGCTAGTCAAAAAAATGCTAATCTGCCTAATTTACCTGTAATTTGGTTGACAAGTAACTTCAATTCCATCGAACAACTCACCCCCGGCAGCCGTTGGTTATTTTTCCTCGCTGCCGATTCTAGGGAGAGTCCTTCACTCTTAATCCGACAGTTTAGCGGATTGGCGATCGAACCGGAAACTTCTCTACAACAACAATTGCAAAAACCCCCTCGTTGAGGAAATTTCCGTTCATAGTCTAGATTGAGAGGAGATTCTCCAGAAAAAAATGCCCGTATCCCCGAAAAAGATGTTATGATAGAAAAGACTCGGACTCATGCGATCGCAACGCCTTAACCTTGTCAGGACCGGAAGGTAGCAGCAATACGGGATGCTTGTGACTGGCGTGATCTCCGGGTCTTTTTGTTGCCTGTGACGGTCGCTGTTGTGAACGCTTTCAAAACTTTTCGATCACTTACTGCCGAAACTCGTCGTCAACTACTCTTCCTCTTCGTCACGGCGCTGTTTTTCTGGATAAGTATTACCACTCTCCTCCCCACTCTCCCCACCTATATTGACTCCCTAGGCGGTAGCAAACAAGATATCGGTTTTGTCATGGGGGCCTTTGCTATCGGTTTAATTTTATCGCGCAGTTGGTTAGGCAATCTAGTTGATCGCCGCAGTCGCAAATTAGTGGTTTTATTTGGAACTATTGTCGCCGCTACCGCACCCCTCGGTTATCTATTTTTTCGCGATCTTTCCTCTTTATTCGCCGTCCGCGCCTACCATGGTCTCAGTATCGCCGCTTTTACCACCGGTTACAGTACCCTAGTGGTGGATTTTTCCCCCGTTCGTCAACGGGGAGAGATAATTGGTTATATGAGCCTAACTGCACCCATAGGCATGGGAATCGGTCCAGCTTTAGGCAGTTATCTCTACGAATCGATCGGTTATAACGGTTTATTTCTAGTTTCCGCCACTTCGGGAGCGATCGCCTTTCTCCTGAGTTTCTCCATTCAAGAACCGGACTTCAAGAAAAAATTAGCCCAAATGAAGGCAGAAAATCAGACAATCGAGCGCAGTTTTTGGGCATTATGTCAAGAGCGAGCTTTTTTAGTCCCTACCTTAGTTTTTCTATTGGTCGGTACTTTATTCGGCGGTTTAGTCGCTTTTTTACCCCTGTTTCTCCTCGAAAATCAGATTCCTTTCAGTGCCGGTCTATTCTACAGTTATGCGGCACTATCGGGGGTAATCGGACGGATTTTGTCGGGAGGAGCCAGTGATCGCTATGGACGGGGTTTATTCATCACTATTAGCGTTTTTTGCTATGGTTTATCCATGTTGGTTCTATCTTCTGCCCGATCTTCCTCCGCTTTAATTTTAGCCGCTATCCTCGAAGGTACGGGAGGGGGGATTTTATTCCCTATGTTACTGGCTTTAATCTCCGATCGCTCTGGGCCCCAAGAACGCGGCCGGGCCTATTCTATCTGTATCGGCGGTTTTGATGTGGGAACAGCCTTAGCCGGTCCAATTCTGGGGGTTTTAGCAATTTCCTACGAAACTATGTTTAGTTTATCGTCAGGATTAGCTGTTATCGCTCTCTTTCTCTTTTTTACTCTCTCTAACCCCACCATACGCCATTCTTTTCTCTTCGCTTTCGGTTTAGAAAAAGATCGTTATGCTCTGCGCGGACAATTACAATAAAGCTTACTGAAAAAGTTTTTCCTAGGGCAGGGTTATTTAATAGGTTTGAGGTGGAAAATTATCGGGAATATCTAATTCAAATACTTGGTCATGAATCCGAGCCACATAAAGCCCTTCTTGCAGAATTTTTTCCCGTAATTCCGGGGATACATGAACCGCCGCTAATATGCCATAGAGTTTTTTATCTTTGTGTTCAGGAAAAAAGCGGCGAAACCGTGGCAAAATACTTTTTAATTGTGTAATATCTTCCTGTCTAACATGACTTTTAACCTCAACGATATAAGCGGTATTTAGCTCACCATTGCTATAGGCAAGAACATCAATTTCTAGGTGTTGTCCTTCTTTACTGACTCGCACACTAGGACTAACAACTTCCATACCAAAGCGTTGTCTGAGAATCGTTTCCATTGAAGGAAGGGCAAGTCCTTCGGTAAAGCTGCCGAATTTTGCACCGAGTCCCCCAATTTGTTTGCCCAGTTCTTTGAGTTGTTTGTCAGTTTCCTTCTGTTGTTGGGCGTTTTCCTTCTGTTGTTGACTAACTTCCTTCAATAGTAGTTCAGTCTCCTTCTGTTGTTGACTGACTTCCTTGAGTTGTTTGTCAGTTTCTTTTTGAGCGGCAGTTAATTCGGCTAAGAGTCGCCATACGTCTTCGGATGTGGTTGCCATAGATGATTTTTTCCTTCTGATCTGGTCTATTGCTATTTTAGTCAATCGCGCCGATACTTCCTAATTTTTAAGCTTCAATGCTCTCTTTTTTGTCAAGTACATCTTATCCCATTTTAAGCGAACACTACCGTGCGATTAGCGTAAACCAAAACGCGATTTTGCAAGTGTAAACGGACCGCTCGCGCTAACACCACCCTTTCTAAATCCTTACCTTGACGAATTAAATCTCCCACGGTATCGCGATGGCTAACTCTGACCACATCCTGCTCGATAATTGGCCCCTGATCGAGATCGGCAGTGATATAATGGGCGGTGGCTCCAATAATTTTTACCCCTCGATCGTAAGCCCGTTGATAGGGATTAGCTCCGGCAAAAGCCGGTAAAAAAGAATGATGAATATTGATAATATTGGGGAAAAAGTTAATAAAATCTGGAGTGAGAACCTGCATATATTTAGCTAAAATCACTAAATCTATCCGGTATTCCCGCAGTAACTCTAATTGTCTGGCTTCCTGTTCAATCTTGGTTTCGGCGGTAATGGGAATATGATGAAACTCAATACCGAATTGATTGGCAACTGAGTGTAATTCTGGATGATTGCTAATAATTAAAGGAATTTCTGCCCTAATTTCTCCCCCGTGTTGTCGCCATAATAAATCGAGGAGACAATGATCCTGTTTTGTCACCCAAATAGCTAGACGCGGGACAGTATCGGAAAAATGTAAGGACCAACTAGCCTGCAAAGGTTTGGCAATAGCGGCGAAAGCTGGTTCGATCATCCCACGGGGTAAATTAAACCCTTCTAATTGCCATTCTATCCGCATCAGAAACAATCCCGCCGAAAAATCCGTGTGTTGGTCGGCGTGGATAATATTGCCGCCATTAGCGTAGATAAAATTAGCGATTTTCGCCACCAGACCAATCTGGTCGGGACAAGAAATTAACAAGGTTGCAGTGGTACCAGTCATAAATTATCGGTGGCAAGAATTGACTTTTTCTATCCCCTAATTGATTACAATTTCAGGCACTTCGTCCCTTTGATGCACATAAAAGAGCATTTGTCAAGAGCGATCGCCGATTAAATTTCCGGTTAAACTGATACAGTATTCTCTTGCTCAGAAGTGGCAAAATGCCGCTCGATCAGGGAGGGGACATCTTGGGGAGCTACCTGATTATAATGCTTTTTATCGGGCATAACCACCAGATTCGGCCCTTTTTTGCACTGTTTTAAACAGCCAGTTAATTTAATATTCACCGCTTCTCCCAGTCCTTTTTCCTCTAAACTACTCTCTAACCTTTGGCAGACTCTCGCACCGCCATTTTTCCAACAATCGGACTTCTGACAGATTAAGACGGTGGCTTTTTGCGCTTTTGCTGGGGCCACTTCTGGAGTTTTTTCGCCGGATAAATGCTCGATCCCTAGTACCCTCAGTTTTAATTTTCCCTTCTTTGAACAAAGACTACTTTCTCCCGTCACTTTTAGCCATGAGTGGAGAGCAATATTGAGAGGTATGTGGTCTCGCAGTGTTTTTTCGGGCTTAAACCAATATTCTCGTTTATCAACACTGATTCTCAGGTATTTTACCTTATATCCGTCCTTGAGGACAAAACCGAGGAATTGACCGACCACTTGAAAGGGAACCATGGCAGTTACAGATTTTGACATACTTTCTCACTTTTTACTCTTAGATTGCTAATTTTTCTCAAGGATTATGCCTGCCAACAGGTTTCCTGCCAACCGATTAAACAGCTTTGGGAAGCCTCTACCTGTCGCAGGACAATCCACAGCTGTAAAAGTTGAGCGGAGGCATCAATGCGAACCGGCAAAAGCTTATGGAGCGAGCATTTATCTTCAATGTCCAGGGCCTGCAGCCGGTGGTAGAGCTGCCAGCGCTCCCAAGCACTAAGAGGGAAGATTTTCTCACCTTCCGATGGCAATTTGTCTGTACTCATGGGGCTTTTAATTGAGAACTATTAGCAATATAACTCTAGGCTGATGTTCTCAGTATAACCGACAACTGCAAATAATTATCAATAACCTGAAGAAAAAAAGTTACCCGGTAGCGGCGATCGGCTAAAATCTTGCTTGTCCGCTTTGCCGATCCCGGAATCGCTACCGCCTAGAATTGTCAAAGAGATAAAAATGGAGATAACAAGATTTATTGACGAAAATTATGGATAAAAAAGCTCAAAAAACCGATAATTCAGCAATTCTCTATTTTGATGGTGGTTCTCGCGGCAATCCGGGGAGAGCAGCCGGTGCAGCGGTAATAGTTTTAGCCGAGGGTAATTCCTTGACCACGACTAGATATATGGAGAGAGCCACTAATAACGAGGCCGAATACACGGGATTGATTATTGGATTGGAAAAAGCTCAAGAATTAGGCTTAAAAAGCCTAGAAATTCGTGGAGACAGTCAATTAGTCATCAATCAAGTTAAGGGAGACTGGAAGGTAAAAAGCGATAGTTTACGTCCCTTTTATCAGCGTGCTTGTCAATTAGTTGCCCGATTCGATCGCATTAGCTGGCGCTGGATTGAACGAGCTAAAAATAGTTTGGCTGACGCTGCTGCCAATCATTGTATGGATGCGGCGAAAAAATCGCCAGAAAAACCAAAGGAAGGCGAAACTAATCTCGATATTCTGCTCCAATCCCTGAAACCAGTCCTAAATACCGAAGAATTCGTTTTTTCTTCCCTAACAGCAACAGGACTAGAACAGCTACAATTAACCCCTATCTGCCAATTTCAGGAAGAGGAAGGCATAACGGTGATTATTCCCCGTCAGCAAGCCGATCGCAAGAATTTGCAGTACAAATATATTTATAGACAAATTACTCTTTCTGTGCATTCTAGTTTAGCGGCGGTGGGATTTTTAGCGGTAATTAGCGAGAAACTGGCCGCAGCAGCAATTAGCGTCAATGTCATTTCTGGTTATTATCACGATCATTTATTTATCCCTAGGGATAGGGTGACAGAAGCGATGGCTATTCTCGAAGAAATTAGCCGCTCCTAATAGTAGTCAGGAGACAGGAGGCAGGAGTCAGGAGACAGGAGACAGGAGACAGGAGATCATTTCATTTATCCTCCCCACACCCCACACCCCACACCCCACACCCCACACCCCACACCCCACACCCCACACCCCACTTCCCTTTAAACAGGATTTA
>NZ_JASJFB010000025.1:0-1832 GCF_030065455.1 Microcystis sp. M53602_WE12
ATGCGACTGCGAAGATTATTTAACACCAATGTTTGATGGGTTTCTGCTAGTCCCAACTCCCAGGGTAAACCCGCGTGTTTAATCGAGGTTTGGGGTGAGGCACCGGTCCCACCATCGAAACCAGAGATTAAAACCACGTCGGCGTGAGCTTTAGCGACTCCGGCGGCGATTGTGCCAACTCCCACCTCAGAAACCAGTTTTACGCTCACTCTGGCCGCGCGATTGGCATTTTTTAGGTCATGAATCAACTCCGCGAGGTCTTCAATGGAGTAGATATCGTGGTGGGGTGGGGGAGAGATTAAACCGACTCCGGGGGTGGAGTGACGGACTTTGGCAATCCAAGGATAGACTTTTTTACCCGGTAATTGACCGCCTTCGCCCGGTTTTGCCCCCTGGGCCATCTTTATCTGCAATTCTCGCGCTTGGGAGAGGTAAAGACTGGTGACACCAAAACGGCCGGAAGCTACCTGTTTAATGGCACTATTTTTCGAGTCTCCCCGTTCATTTGTCCAAGTGTAGCGCTCGGAATCTTCGCCCCCTTCCCCGGTGTTCGACTTGCCACCGATACGATTCATGGCAATAGCGAGGGATTCGTGGGCCTCTTTGGAAATGGAACCGTAACTCATGGCCCCGGTTTTAAAGCGTTTCATAATCGCTTCAATCGGTTCCACTTCTTCGATGGGGATACTTTCCCGGTTTTTAAAGGTTAATAGTCCCCGCAGGGTGAAGAATTTTTGATTCTGTTGGTTGACCAGTTGGGAATATTTCTTAAAGAGGTCGTATTTGCCCAATTTTACCGCTTGTTGCAGGGTATGAATGGTTTCTGGGCTAAAAAGATGGGCTTCCCCGTCCTTACGCCATTGATATTCACCGCCAATATCGAGGGTATGCACATTAACATCCCGGTCGGGGAAAGCGTGGCCGTGTCTGAGTAGGGATTCCCGGGCAATAATTTCTAAATCGGCCCCTTCAATGCGGGAAGCTGTCCAAGTAAAATAGCGATCGACTACCGATCGATTTAAGCCAATAGCCTCGAATATTTGCGCCCCACGGTAGCTTTGCAGGGTGGAAATGCCAATTTTAGAGGCCACTTTAATTACGCCCTTGGTGGCGGCTTTTATGTAGTTTTTACAGGCGGTCTGGTGGTCAACTCCTACCAATAAACCTTCCTCGATCATACTGCCGAGGGTGGCAAAGGCTAGATAGGGATTAATCGCACCGCAACCATAACCGAGTAAAAGGGCGTAGTGATGCACTTCCCGGGGTTCGCCGGATTCCAGGACAAGGCCGACTCTGGTGCGGGTTCCCTGCCGGATGAGGTGATGGTGTAAACCGGCAACCGCCAGCAGTGAGGGAATCGGGGCGTGATTTTTATCGATACCTCGATCGCTTAAAATAATAATGCTTGCGCCCGCTAAAATTGCCTCGTCCACCTCTTGACAAATTGCCTCAATTGTGCTACGCATCCCCTCGACTCCCGAAGTGGGATCGAAGAGAATGGGAATAGTCACGGTTTTAAATTCGCTATTGCCCTGTAAACGCGCTAATTGGGCGTTAGTGAGGATGGGAGAGTTAAGTTTAATCAGGTGACAGCTTTCGGGCTGCGGATCCAAGAGATTTCTCTCCGCGCCGATAGTGGTGATGGGAGAGGTGATAATTTCTTCGCGAATCGAGTCAATCGGGGGGTTAGTGACTTGGGCGAATAACTGCTGAAAGTAATCATAAAGCAGTTTTGGCCGATCGGACAAGACGGCTAGGGGTGTATCGGAACCCATGGAACCCACTGCTTCCACTCCATCCCGGCCCATGGGGGCTAATAAAAGACGTAATTC
>NZ_JASJFB010000310.1:0-7919 GCF_030065455.1 Microcystis sp. M53602_WE12
GCCCTTCTCAGCAAGCATCCAACCAAGGTTAAAAGTGGTTGTAGTTTTGCTCACTCCACCTTTATGATTAAAAAAAGCTATTTTTTGCACCATGGCATTAATTATATTTGAAGATTGTTGCCCTTGGTCATTATTATAACATCAGTGTGGAGATTTTGCCATGATTTCTAGGCTAGAATCAGAGTTTCGGATTACTCATCTTAATGCCTAGCAATTAAGGAAAAATTGCGCCGTGGTTTCCACCCTAACACCCCCAATCGGATATTTAAGCAATTTCATCGGGATTAATGCCCAATTCTCGCAGCTTTTGGGCTAATTTTTCCGCCCGTTGTTGTTCTCTTTCTTTGGCTAATCTTTCCTGTTCTTTGGCTAATCTTTCCTGTCGGGCCGACTCTTGAGGGGTGGGAACCAATTCACCTGATTCGGTGAAATAGCGCAATTTATTGGCAAAAATTCCTAAATATAATCCCAGTTGCTTACTCCATAAATAACCGTTTTCATTGGGGGTAATCGGTTGGTATTGTCCCTCGATTAAAGTGAATCCTTGCCATTCTAAGGTATTAGGATCAAACCAAAAATACTCAGGAGTCCGGAAAGTATGCTGATATAGTTCCTTTTTGGCTTTTCTGTCCACATTAGCGGTGGAATCGGAGAGAATTTCGATGATTAAATTGGGATATTTACCCCCTTCTCCCCAGACGACCCAACTTTTCCTGAGACGTTTCTCTGTATCTAAAACCACGAAAAAATCTGGTCCACAAAAATCTCGCTGTTTCAGTTGTCTTTCGTTATAATAAATAGTCAAATTGCCCGAGGCATAGTAATCGTTTCTATCTTGCCAGAGCCAATCAAGACAAGATAATAATAAAATAATTTGTTGTAAATGCAGATCACTTTCCACGGGTGGTTCATCACTCCATAAATCGGTGGGAGGACAGACAATATCGGTAGCAATATCTAGGGTTGTCATCGTTTATAAACCCATTGAGTCAATTTGGGGTGATTCTAGCAACAAGGGACAATCAATACAATTATATTACAAGTCCGATCGTTTTGCTTGTATATAGGGTGTTAGGAGTCGGTCGGGGAAGTCAGAATGACCATCACCTCAATCCCCTTGGTTGAAGGACTTATAAAAACCAGAAGAAAGCAACTAAAATAGCAGTGAGAGTGGCGGCAAAAATGAGAGCGTATTCAATTTTTTGATTGATAATACCAATAACAATGACTAGGGTGATTGCCAGAAGAAACACACCGATATAGACTAGATCTTGAGAACCTGAATTAACTAAATTATTATTTAAAGTCGGTGTGGGTGTGGGAGTTTGTAGAATTGTTGATGAGAGACTAATCGTGGAGGTAATGAACATAAATATTTATGACTACCATAGAACTAATTTTATACAGTAAACCGGACTGTCATCTTTGCGAAGGGTTGCTAGAGAAACTAGAAAAAATCCGTCAACCGGAGTGGCAGTTAGAAATTAGGGACATTACCAGTCGAGAGGATTGGTTTAACGCTTATCAGTACGAAATCCCCGTCCTCTGTCAAAAACTGGCCACGGGGGAAAAAATCCTTCCTCGTCTTTCCCCCCGGGCAAATGCCGAACAATTGGCCCATCTTTTAGCCAATAATTTAACCTAGGGGCTAATTAGGGTTTGCTTAATAAATCTAAAAACCTTGTTGGATAAGACTTTTAGACTTTTTTTCCCTCAAAAAGTGCCAGCCATTGCGGGGATCGGGGGCAAAATTCCTGGACTTTTTCCCTGAAAATTAGGTAATTGACCACCTGAAAATGGGTAAAACCCCACACCCCACACCCCACACCCCACACCCCACACCCTACCCCCACGAAAAACTTTTTGCCGCAAACCCTAATTACCCGGACTAGGACTAACGACTGGACTAGGAGAGGGAGAAGACTGGGCGACTGGTTGCGGTTTGGCTGCCGGTTGAGTTTGATACCATTTAAAGTGTTGGTAGGCCGTGCGCGATATTTGTTGAATCAGAGTCCTAGCGTTACTATCATTGTGGGGACGTTTCACCATCACTGCTCCTAGATAGCGTTTCCCGTTGGGCATATCAATAATCCCCGCATCCGCTAACATCGAGCCAATATCACCGGTTTTATGGGCAATATCGGCGGATTTCTCGATACCTTGGGGCAGCAGGGTGCGAGTGCGCGTTTCCTGCATAATATTCAATAGACGATCGCGGGAACGTAAACTGAGTAATTCCCCTTGATTAACTTTTCCTAAGATTGTCACCAAATCTCTCGGACTTGTGGTATTGGTTCCTTCCAAGTCAGGTAAAGCGTTATTAATTACCGTACTGGTCAAACCCCAAGCTTGAAAACGCTGATTAAGAGCCTCTTTGCCGCCCATGCGCTTGATTAACATATTAGTAGCGGTATTATCGCTAATTACGTTCATTTTAGTGGCGGTTTCTAGGGCAGTATAGGTTTTATTCACTCCTAGATACTGCATATCCCCGGACCCACTGGCCAGGACATCCTTAGTGGCCACAAGGGTTTCATCGAGACGAATTTTCCCCGCGTCCACATCCTCAAAAAAGGCCACCAGAATCGGGATTTTAATCGTACTAGCGGCAGCAAAAATAGTATCTTCTCGAAAATTAGCGTAAGCACCGTTATCGAGGTCAATAAATAAAGCTCCCGCCTTTAATTTCGGATATTTGACCGCTAAAGCCTGTAATTTCTGGTTAAGGCTGCTGAGATTTTCGTTTAAAACTAAGGTGGTCGGTTTTGGGGTGACGGGTTTGGGAGTCGGGGAATTAGTAGCGGTGGGTTTTGGGTGTAGGGGTAATTTGCTTGGATCCACCACCGTTAAAACCGTACCAGCGATCGCACCTAAACCGACACCAAGGATAGAGAAGCGAAGAACCTGAAGGAGAAAAGAGGCGATTAGGTTAGTTTTACGCTGTTTTTTTGCCCTTTTAACCGGTAAAGACTTTTTTTTGTTGTTTAAGTCCATGGCCCTAGGGGACTCAGGGCCAGATTGGACTTTAGTAGGACGACGAGTTACTTGACGAGTCACGGTTTTCCTCAAGGGTATCCAGATTTATTATCGATCGCTAGGAGAATTTTTTTTCTTGCCCTTGAGACTATCAAGACCGAGAAAAAGTTGCCCGATACTTTCAATATGACCGATAATGCCCCGCAGCAGGGCTAATTCCTCCACCGTGGGCCGGGCCCGATGATAAAATTGCCGGAATTTCTCCATCCTAGCGGCGGCGGTGTGGGGGTAAAGATAGCCAATTTTGAGCAAAAAGCTCTCCAAGTGCTGATAATAGCCTTCTAGAGCCTCAAAAGTGGCATTGGGGAGCGTTTCTACCGGGGGTTCGAGCCTATTTTCCGTCGCCATTTGGTACAGTTCGTAGGAGCAAACCGCCACCGCTTGGGCCAGATTAAGGGAGGAATATTGAGGATTAGCGGGAATACCGACAAAACGCTGGGCGTGGTTCAGTTCGCTGTTACTTAAACCCCGGTCTTCTGGCCCGAAAATTAAGGCCGATTCCAGGTTAGGGGTGAGTAACCAGGGTAAAGCAGCCCGGGGTGTTTCGAGGGGAGTATTCAGGTGACGGGGTTTCGAGGTGGTGGCAATGATGCGATGACAACCCTGCAAAGCTTCCCCAAGGGTGGCTACCCGTGAACAGTTTTCTAGGACTTCAATTCCGTGTACTGCCATGCGTCGCGCTTCTTCTGCAAGGATATCACAGGCGGGATTGACGATAATTAAGCGACTTAAGCCCATATTCCGCATAATTCTGGCAGTGGAACCCACATTTAAGGCTCCGGCTGGTTCAACTAAAATAATTCTCAGGCGATCGAGTGGGGAACTCTGATTATTTTCATCTACACTCATAGATAAGGCGCAGTTTTTGACTTTTTAATTTTAATCATGGCACGTCAGATATCGAAGTCCGATCTTCCCAGTAAAATTTGTCCCGTTTGCGGTTTATCCTTTACTTGGCGCAAAAAGTGGCAAAACTGTTGGCATGAGGTCAAATACTGTTCAGAACGCTGTCGTCGTCGCAAGTCCTCGGTGAATCAGTAGATCTCCTGCAAACAGCAAAAATCTTCCCTTAGGTGAGGAGACGGTCGACAGGAGACGGTCGACAGGAGACAGCTTATCAGGGATCAGATTTGAGTTTTTAGTTCACTGTTTACTAATCCGGTGAAAAAGCGTTCGACTGAGGGCTGACGGTTTAGATGGATAATTAATTAAACCTCTTGCATAATTAATTTTTCATGGTTCAAAAACGGCAAAAATAAGGATTAAATGGCATAAAATCTGTAAATAGACCATTTAATTGATTAATGCTCATTTTTAATTCTCCTGACTACTGACTACTGGCTACTGACTCCTAACCCTAACAACGATTTTTGATTTCTGCAAGAGGTCTATTGTTTTAGGTACTCTATTAGCTTTTAATTTTACGGCTAATTTAGTAAGCTGATATTTGGCTAAATTAACTTTTTCTTAAGAGAATCTCAATGCACATTGCCTGGTTAGGAAAAAAATCTCCTTTTTGCGGTAACGTTACCTATGGGCGAGAAGTGACTAATTCCCTGCTCGATCGAGATTATCAAGTCAGTTTTCTGCATTTTTCTTCCGAAAAACCCACTGTCAGCGATTGGCCCGACTTTTACGACGAAATCACCCTGCCACGTCTCTATAGTTCCCAAGTCTATACTATTCCCACCCTGAAATCGAGTCGGGTTCTACAGGATAAGCTCAGGGAACTGAAACCCGATCTAGTTCATGCGTCCTTACCCCTGTCTCCCCTCGATTTTCTGCTACCGGAAATTTGTGAGTCTTTAGATTTGCCTCTGGTGGCGACTTTTCACCCGGCTTTTGATAGTAAAATTCGCAATCTCATCTCTAGTACCCAATTATTAACCTACCAACTACACGCCCCTTTTTTAGCTAATTACGATAAAGTAATTATTTTTTCCACCTCTCAACGGGATTTTTTAGTTAAATTGGGAGTTCCCGAAGAAAAATTAGCAATTATTCCCAATGGGGTTGATGTTAATAAGTATTGTCCAGGACCCTCGAATATTAAAGCTCAATATAATGCCGATTGTTTATTTGTTTATCTCGGTCGGATCATGCCGGAGAAAAATGTAGAATCTTTATTGAAAGCTTGGAAAAAAACCAGTTTAGGTGATAGATGCAAACTGCTCATTGTGGGCGATGGTCCGTTAACTCCTTCCCTTAAACCTTTTTATGGAGAAGAAGATGGTATTATCTGGTTAGGTTTTATCGGCGATGAAAATAAACGAATTGAAATTTTGCGCGGGGTTGACGGCTTTATTTTGCCCTCATTAGTGGAAGGTTTATCGATTTCCCTCTTGGAAGCGATGGCCTGCGGTGTTGCTTGTCTGGCTACGGATGTGGGGGCCGATGGGGAAGTGTTAAAAGGTGCGGGAATAGTTCTAGATACTAAAGGACTAATTACCCAATTAAAAACTCTCTTGCCCGTATTACGAGATCATCCCGAATTAACAACAATTTTCGGACAAAAAGCCCGTCAAAGAGTTTTAGACTCTTACAGTCTCAGCAAAAATATTGATCGCTTACAGTTAGTTTATCAAGAAGTGTTAGCCAAAAAACAATCTTCTCTTAGCTACTTTCACTAAGGAATTTATATGACGATTGCCCGGACAATTTGCTTGGGATTTATTGCGGTAATTTTAGCGGGAACTTCCCTGTTGATGTTGCCTGTTTCTACCACTAGCGGCACTTGGAATGACCCAATTGTTGCCCTCTTTACCTCCACTTCTGCTGTCTGTGTTACGGGTTTAGCAGTAGTAGATACGGGGACTTATTTTTCTTTTTGGGGTCAATTATTTATTGCTTTATTAGTGCAAGTGGGAGGTTTGGGTTATATGACCACTACCACTTTTTTAATGTTATTAATTGGGCGAAAATTTGACCTGAGACAGAAGTTAGCGATTCAAGAATCCTTCGATCGACCTTTCCTACAAGGTAGTCAAAGTTTAATGAAATCAGTGATTGCTACTACTCTAGTTTTTGAGTTAACAGCAACTTTGGTTATGTTAACTGTCTTCGCCCAAAAGTATGATTTTAGATATGCAGTGTGGTTATCTTTATTTCATAGTATTAGTGCTTGGAATAATGCGGGTTTTGGCTTGTTTAAAGATAACTTGATGTCCTATCAATCCTCAATTATTATTAACTTAGCTATCACAGGATTGATCGTTTTTGGAGGTATCGGTTATCAAGTAATTATCGAGTTTTACACTTGGTTTATTTACCGCTTTCAATATAAACGAAAAGGCTTTGTTTTTTCCCTTAACTATAAAGTTGCTATCAGCACAACTATATTTTTATTAGTGATAGGAACCTTGGCTTTTTTACTTACTGAACAGGGAAATGGTGACACTTTAGCTAATTTATCACTTAAAGATAAATTGCTGGCCGCTTGGTTCCAATCGGTAACATCGAGAACAGCCGGATTTAATACCATTGATATTGGTAAAATTTCCGTAGAAGGTTTATTAATTACCATGGCTCTCATGTTTATAGGAGCCAGTCCTAGCGGTACAGGGGGAGGTATTAAAACCACAACTGTTAGGATTTTATATAATTGTACTCGCTCGGTTTTAAGAGGTCGTGAAGAAGTGACTCTTTATCAAAGACGCATTCCTATGCCGTTAATTTTAAAGTCAATGGCGGTGGTTTTTGGTTCGGTTATAGCGATTATTGTCTCCACCCTAGCCATCTCATTTGTGGAGACAGATTTTCAAATGATTCAGCTGTTTTTTGAGGTAGTTTCTGCCTTTGGAACTGTCGGCCTATCTATGGGGATAACCGCCGCTTTATCGCCGATTTCTAAGTTAATTATTGTTTTTATGATGTATCTGGGACGGGTAGGAGTTATACTTTTAATAGCGGCTATCATCGGCGATCCGAAACCAACAGTTATTAATTACCCCGAAGAAAACCTTTTAGTGGGATAATTAATATCAGTTATCAGTTATCAGTTTCTCCTGTCTCCTCACTCATTGACACTAGCATTTTAAATGCGTAACAGTTTAACTTCTTATGCAATCAATTAAATTTTTTAGTAGTATGCGTCCCCAAAATCGTCAATTTGCCGTCATCGGATTAGGCAGATTTGGGCGCGCCGTCTGTGAAACCTTACGCAAACAAGGTTATCAAGTGGTAGCGACAGATATTGACGAAGGATTAGTAGCACAAGCGTTATCCGATCGAATAGTAGATAATGCGATCGAGCTTGATTCTACCAAACCTAACGCCCTGCGAGAAGCGGGAATTTTTGAAACCGATACGGTGATTGTCGCTATTGGTAAATACGTGGAAGAAAGTATCATTACTACTCTCAATTGTAAGGAAGCGGGGGTTAATTTTGTCGCCGCTAAAGCCTCCACAGAAATCCATGGAAAATTACTCAAAAAAGTTGGTGCAGATTTAGTAGTTTTTCCCGAATACGATGCTGGTTGTGAGTTAGCGCACCGTTTAACTAGACCATCAATTTTAGAACGATTTGATCTCGATCCCGAACATAGTATTGTCGAGTTAAAAGTCCCGGAAGCTTTTCACGGTAAAACCCTAGCAGAGTTAGAAATTCGTAATCGTTATGGGTTAAATATTGTCGCTGTCGGTAATGCGGAAAAATTCAAGATTAACCCCAATCCCCAAGAAAGATTATACAAGGATTTAGCCATGGTGGTGATTGGTTCTAACCGAGATATTCAGCGTTTACCGATTTGACACTCCCCGCTCTAAAGAGACGGGGATTCTTGGTTCACAGAGATTACTTGCTTAGACAGAATTGCTTCTGAAAAAGTAGAGGTATTCTCTCCCCAAGCGTTTATTGGATCGAGCCCAAAGGTTCCGGTATGCCC
>NZ_JASJFB010000226.1:0-1663 GCF_030065455.1 Microcystis sp. M53602_WE12
ATTATTCCTCCCATCGAGAGCTATTCTGAATTGTAAGTTATAACTATTATAATCTCATTTCTCTTTGTGATCAAGTTGAAGATTTTCTAGTTTTTGACTGCTATAAGTATTAATACTCATTGCATAAGTGAGATGCTCCCAAGCGATTGAGCTTTTTGTTGACGAATATAATGCTATTAATTTAAAGAATCCAGAGGCAGTTTTAGAAACCTTAAAACAGGTCAAAGTCTGTGATCCTGCCTGTGGAAGTGGAGCTTATTTATTGGGAATGTTGCATGAGTTATTAGATTTGCGTCAGTGTTTATTTGCCACTAAAGGCATTGATTATAAAACGGTTTATCAGCGCAAGTTAGAGATTATTGAAACTAATATCTATGGAGTTGATATCGATCCTTTTGCGGTTAATATTGCTCGCTTAAGGTTATGGCTTTCCTTAGCGGTTGAATATGAGGGAGATAATCCGCCACCGCTACCCAATTTGAAGTTTAAAATTGAAACAGGAGATAGTCTAACTGCTCCTAATCCCCAAGGTTCTGGGATGGTGCGCGAGGAGTTTATCCATCGGTTTAGGGAAGCTAAAGCCAAGTATTTAAGAGCGCATTTAGGCAGTGATAAACAAAGTCTTGAACAGGAGATTAATGAGGTTAAGAAACAGATTGCTTTATTAACCCATGGCAGTGCTTCTGTGATTGCGAGTGATAAGGAAGCTATCTCAAAAGGGTTTGATTGGGTGGTGGAGTTTGCCGAGGTATTAGCGGAGGGAGGTTTTGATATTCAGGTAGCAAATCCCCCCTATGTGAGACAGGAATTAATTAAGGATTTAAAACCAACTTTAAAGCAGGTTTTCCCTGGCGTTTATACGGGAACATCGGATTTATATTGTTTCTTTTATGCGAGAGCTTTACAATTACTTAAAACTGGGGGAATGTTAGCTTTTATTTCTTCTAATAAGTGGTTTCGGGCAAAGTATGGGGAGAAGTTAAGACAGCATATCGCTGATACTTGTCAGGTGAGAAGTATTACCGATTTTGGGGAGTTGCCAGTTTTTGCAACCGCAGCCACTTTCCCAATGATTTTTATCTCTCAAAAGAGTAGTAAAATTAGTAATTTACCGATTTTTACTCAAGTTAAATCCTTAGAAGAACCTTATCCTGATGTCTTAGCTATTATTAAAAAGACTGGACAGAATTTACCAAAAGATGCGATTAAAGGAGCAAATTGGTTATTAACTGATGCGTCCTCTGCTAACCGTTTACAGAAAATGGCAGCAGCCGGTATTACTTTAGGTGAGTATGTTAACGGACAGATTTATCGAGGTGTATTAACTGGATTTAATCAAGCTTTTGTGATTGATGGTGCAAAACGAGCAGAATTAATTGCTAAAGACCCGAAAAGTGCAGAGATTATTAAACCTTTAGCTGTGGGTGATGATGTGCGTAAATGGCGGATTAATTATCAAAATAAATGGTTGATTTTTACAAGAAGGGGAATTAATATTAACGACTATCCGGCTATAAAAAAATATGGTTCTTCGTTACTTGGTATGGTTCGATAGGGGGGCATAAATCGACTAAATCCTTATCTGGCAAGAGACTTAATTGATTAGTTCGCTCTAGAGCAAAAACAATTGACAAAAATCGCTAAATGCCTTTCTCTATAAGGG
>NZ_JASJFB010000384.1:0-5653 GCF_030065455.1 Microcystis sp. M53602_WE12
CAGATTTGAATTTTTAGTTCACTGTTTACTGGTCACAGCAAAAAGCTTTTGGCTGACGGGTGACGGCTTGGATGTGTAATTAATTTTGCTTAGGTACTTAATGGTAAAACCCTTTGAAAATAAGGCTTTTGACCTGTTAAAATCCGATGTTAGTGCAAGAATATAGGATTGGGACATTCAAAAACCTTGCATTATCCTTCCTATAGTACATAAGCTGGTACAAAAAAAAGGAGGGCAACAAAGCCTGAAACGACCGACGACCGGCTACTGACGACCGACTCCTAACCCCACCAATAAACTTTTTCAGCAAACCCTAAATAAACCTTGACTAATGGGAATAACCAATAAATCCTGAGCTTCTTTTAATCGAGTAATCAAGGGAATTGTTCGAGAACGAATAAAAGGAGAAGCGAGAGCATCCGCTACCTCTAATAAAACAAAATCGCTGGTTACTAAAGAGGATTTATCTTGTTTTAATTGAGCTTTTTTTTATCTGTTTAGCTTGCTCATGAAAGGTGAGGGTGCAAGCAGTTAGATAAACTCACTGACCACCTTGCACTCCTACAAGGTTTCATCGGGATTAATGCCTAATTCTCTTAATCTTGCCGTTAATTGCTCAATTTTTTGTAAAGCCAGTTCTTTTTGTTGTCTTTCATATTCCTTTTGTTGTAAAGCCAGTTCTTTTTGTTGACGTTCAGATTCTTTGGCCTGTTTCTCCAGAAGAGCGGCTTCCTCAGGTGTTGGGATTAACTGACCCCTAGGACTAAAATAACGCAATTTATCGGCGTAGATACCTAAATATAAGCCCAATTCTTCACTCCATAACCAACCTTGCTGATTGGGTTCAATCGGTTGATATTTTCCCCTAATTAACGTAGATCCTTCAAACTCTAAACTATAGGGGTCAAACCAGAAATAATCAGGAGTCCTAAATGTATTTTGATAAATTTCTTTCTTTTCTTCCCTATCAGTCTTAGCGGTACTTTCAAAAGAGGATTTCTATAATCACATTAGGATATTTTCCCTCTTCTTGCCATACTACCCAACTTTTCCGGTTTTGGTTTCTAGTTGTTCCCAATACTACAAAAAAGTCTGGTCCTCTAAAGTATTCTGATTTTTTCTGATTGGGACTGTAGTAGATGGTTAAATTCCCGGTTGCAAAGTAATCTTCTCTATCTTGCCATAACCATTCTAGGCATTTTATCAACAAAATAATCTGAGTTAGATGTAAATTACTTTCCAATGGCGGTTCATCACTCCAAAATTCGCCCGTTGGGAAGATTATCTCATCTTTTCGGGCGGTTTGGCCAGGGGATAGGGGTTGAGTCGTAGTCATGGTTATCTGCTATGAATAATAAGCTGCCCGTGTATTTAAACTGCTTGTTGAGACGGGACAAGGGGCAACAGTAAAGGGATTGGGGAAGATTCAGCTAATCTAAGGATAGGCGGTTAAAATGCGTCTTAGCCTATTATTTGTGTTAATCTCATCTTTACAGATCAAAACCCTCAATCGTCTAAGGAGACAATGGCCGCTAATTCTCGGAATAAATCGCCCCTTTTTCTCGGCTGTTCTGGCAGAATCGCTATTTTTTGCCTCTTGATGTTATTATCGGCGGCAATAGGCTGGTTAATCGGGAAACAGTGGGTTAAACACAGCAATCAACCCCAAACCGTTAAACCCGTTTTTGCCACGGAGGAAAATAACTTTAATTCTGCCACAGATACGGCATGGCAACGGAAAGCCGAGATGAGAAAGCGCCGTCTAGAGTTGGGAATTGATGGTCAGTTTTTTAAAAATCTCGTCAATGAATTGTTTAAACTCCGCTATGGGGATATCAAAGAGGAAAAACAGAAACAGGAACAAAGAGATATTTTAGCAGCAGAAATCCTCGATCGCTTAGAACGTCTCGATTCTGGCACTAGAGAAGCATTAGGTAGCTACGATGAGCAACAACGACAAAAATGGCGAGAACAAGTGAATCAGTTACGCTTAAGCAGTAAAGTCCTTAATTTACTCACTGATACTGCTTTTTTTCAGCTATTTACCGAATTGACAGAAAGACCAAATTTTGATAGCGGTCTAGGTCAACTGTGGAGTGGCTTGGCCTGGAATCAGTTACAATCTTTACAGTCTGGCCTATCTTACCAAGCGCTCGAAAGTTTAGACGCGGGGGGAGAGGAAGTTATCGAGGCAATTCTCAGCGAGGGACAAGGAAAAGCCTATGCAATAAAATTGCGTTCCAGTAATCGGTTAGACTTAAATTTAGAGGCGGAAGGCGAAGTTTTACTATCTTTCTACTCTCCCACGGGTAATATTACCCTTTTAGACAAGTCTAGCGATCGGCAATGGTCCGGTCAATTACCCGAAGAGGGATTTTATGAATTAGTTATTCTCCCCCAATCTTCTACCCCCGTTCACTTTCGCTTGCAGTTAAAAGTAAGTCAATGACTTTAACCGTCAGGAGACAGGAGACAGGAGACAGGAGACAGTCGGCAGCTTTTTTCTCCCCAACCCCCCATCTCCCCACACCCTACACCCTACACCCTACACCCCACACCCTACACCCCACTTCCCCAACCCCTAATCTGCTTTTTTACTTTTTCCCATGTCTCTAACTTTCCAAGCTGTTATCGCTAAATTAAATGAATTTTGGGCCGATCGCGGTTGTTTAGTTGCTCAACCCTATGATACAGAAAAAGGTGCGGGAACCATGAGTCCCCACACTTTTTTAAGGGCAATTGGTCCGGAACCTTGGGCAGTTGCCTATGTGGAACCCTGTCGTCGTCCTACGGATGGCCGTTATGGCGAAAATCCCAATCGTTTTCAGCATTACTATCAATATCAAGTCCTAATTAAACCCTCTCCTGATAATATTCAGGACATCTATTTAGACTCCCTGCGGGTGTTAGGAATTAACCCAGAAGATCACGATATTCGCTTCGTGGAAGATAACTGGGAATCTCCCACCCTCGGCGCTTGGGGTGTGGGTTGGGAAGTGTGGTTAGATGGTATGGAAATCACCCAATTTACCTACTTTCAACAGTGTGGAGGTATCGATTGTCGTCCCGTGGCGATCGAAATTACCTACGGTTTAGAAAGATTAGCCATGTATCTGCAAGATGTAGAGGCAATTAATAAAATTCAATGGAATGAAAATATCCTCTACGGTGATATTTTCCTGCAAAATGAAATCGAACAATGTACCTATAATTTTGAGGCTTCTAATCCTGAGTTATTATTTAGTTTATTCAGTTTATATGAACAGGAAGCTAAACAATTAATCGATCGCTCTCTGGTGATTCCCAGTCTAGATTATGTTCTCAAATGTTCCCATACTTTTAATTTACTCGATGCTAGAGGTGTGATTGCTGTAGCTGAAAGAACCCGTTATATCGGCAGAATTCGCAATTTAGCTCGACAGGTTGCTCAATTGTATTTACAGCAACGGGAAGCTTTAGGTTTTCCCCTACAAACGGTTTAGCAATCAGTTATCAGTTATCAGATGGGAGTTTTCAGTTCACTGTTTACTGTTCACTGATAAAATCTCCCCAACCTCAAACCAGCAACTTTGCACCTCATAGGTGCGAGAATTAATATATTAAGTTTTGCAAACAGATGCAATATTTCGGGAATCTAACCCAGTTCTAGCTGTATATAATGGGTGACACTATATCTAGCAGGTAATTTACCTCAAAAGACCCTTTTGTTGGAGGTAATTCTTTACTTTGACTAGCCTATTAGTGCCAGGAAAAAGACCACAATTTTTAAGTTCTAATTTTTTAGACAAGGAGTTACTTTGCTGACACCATCGCTACCCAAAAATGATCCTGATCCAGTCAAAAGACAAGATCTATTAAGACGACAAAAACAAGTGTACATTTATGATTCCGTTAATGGTATCACCCTCGTCAAAGATTTACCTACCCACGAAAACTTTTCTATTTCCTATCAAGTAATGCGGGGTAAAGGTTTCAGTGCTTTAATTGCCAATGGAGTCGCCACAAGAGTAGAAAATATCTTCGATCCCTTCGACACATTAGAAGATTACGAAGAACTTTTTCCTATCCTTCCCAAACCCACAAGCATTAAAACTTGGCAATCTAATACAGGTTTTGCCTACCAAAGATTAGCGGGAGCAAATCCCCTGGTAATTCGCGGGATTAGCAGCTTACCAGATAATTTCCCCGTCAGCGATGCCATCTTCCAAAAAGCCATGGGACCGGATAAAACCATTGACTCGGAAGCCGCTAAGGGTAACTTATTTCTAGCAGATTATGCCCCCCTAAACAACCTAACTTTAGGCAGTTATCAAAAGGGCATGAAAACTGTAACAGCACCTCTTGTCCTTTTCTGTTGGCGTGCTAGAGGTTTACGCGGTCAAGGGGGATTAGTACCTGTTGCCATTCAATTATATCAGGATCCGACCCAACCTAATCAGCGCATCTATACCCCCGATGACGGACTTAATTGGTTAATGGCGAAGATTTTCGTGCAAATTGCCGACGGAAATCACCATGAATTAGTTAGTCACCTCAGCCATACCCATTTAGTAGCGGAAGCTTTTGTTTTAGATACAGCTACCGAGTTAGCAATCAATCATCCTCTGGCAATTCTATTAAGACCTCATTTTCAATTTACCCTCGCTATTAATAGTTTAGCCGAGAGCGAGTTAATTAACCCTGGCGGATTCGTTGATCGTCTATTAGCGGGGACGCTAGAAGCATCTATCGAGATAATTAAGACTTCCTATCGTCAAAGATTGGATAATTTCGCCGATTATACCCTACCCAAGCAATTAGCCTTCCGCCAAGTCGATGATACCTCCCTACTACCAGATTACCCCTACCGAGACGATGCTCTCTTACTTTGGCAAGCAACGGAAACCTACGTCAAAGATTACCTAAGTCTTTACTATACTTCCGACGCGGATGTAAACGGGGATACAGAATTACAAGCTTGGGTGCGAAAATTGATGTCACCTGAAGGTGGAGGCATCAAAAAATTAGTTTCTGACGGAGAATTAGACACTTTAGCCAAATTAGTCGAAGTTGTCACCCAGATAATTTTTGTGGCCGGACCACAACACGCGGCGGTTAATTATCCTCAATACGATTATCTCGCCTTTTGCCCGAATATTCCCCTAGCGGGTTATCAATCTCCTCCCAAAGCAGCTGAGGAGGTGGATATAGATTATATTCTCCGTCTTTTGCCGCCCCAGTCCCAGGCCGCTTATCAATTGGAAATTATGCAGACTTTAACAGCTTTTCAATTTAACCGTTTTGGCTATCCATCCCGAAGTGCTTTCCCAGATCAACGCACTTACCCGATTTTGGCGGTTTTCCAAGCTAAATTAAAGGCGATCGAAAATGAGATCGATCGGCGCAATTTAACCCGATTTACGCCTTATATTTTCCTGAAACCCTCTCGCATCCCCAATAGTATCAATATTTAGGGTCTGCTGAAAAAGTTTTTTGTGGGGGCAGGGTGTGGGGTGTGGGGTTTTACCCATTTTCAGACGGTCAATTACCTAATTTTCAGGGAAAAAGTCCAGGAATTTTCGCCCCGATCCCTCCAATGGCTGGCACTTTTTGAGGTCAAAAAAGTCTAAAAGTCTTATCCAACAAGGTTTTTAGATTTATTCAGCCAACCCTA
>NZ_JASJFB010000223.1:0-15357 GCF_030065455.1 Microcystis sp. M53602_WE12
ACATTTTGAGATTTTTTCCCAAACCTTGCCAGTAATAATATCTCTTATCTTGACCAGATGGATTGACTTCCAGGGGTGACAAAACAAAGCGAGCAACTGGAACATCTCCCCCTAGATGTTAAGTCTGATTGCCCAGTCATTCTCAACAAGCACTGTTTATTGAGAATGACCGGGGGAACCCTGAAATTTTCGGCTTAGTTGGTGGCAGCTTGCCGCCAACTCACTCCTCTAGATAAGTATTTTGACTCAGGCATCTTCCTCTTTTGAGACGTTGTGACACTTAGGGTGCGGAATGTGGGATCGAATGCAGCAACGCCGAAAAGCGCATTCGTTCAAGGCAAAGTAAACTGTTGCAAAAATTTCCAGACCACTTCACTAGCATTGATTGCCTGACTGTTCTTGCCCACTAGATTTTCATGGTCTCGATTGCTAAAATCGTTTTGGTTAGCTCGTCTCATGATTCGCCCTCCAGGCCAACCATGACCTCCTCCCTCAATGCGATAGAGCATGACGGTGGCATTTTGATGACAACCTGAATACTGGTAAGATACCACTTTAGTCCCATCATGCTCCGTGTCAGGAAGTTTTTCCTCTTTTGGCGTTGCCGAGCAGCCATTATTTTTGCGCCAAAATGCCACCGTCTCAGGAACTGAAAGGATTTCTCCTCTGGCACCCACTGTCATTTCTCCTCCTACCCAAGGGACAAGTCTATCCTCAGTGCCATTGATCATAAGTACGGGAATAGGTCTTTGGGGCCGACATCTAGATTCGAGGGATTTTGCCATCGTCGAACTGACAGAGGCGATCGCAGCAATTTGGTTAGCCATTTCGCATCCTAATCTTTGGGCAAAAAACCCTCCATTGGAACCCCCAGTAACATAGATTCTTTTTCTGTCAACATTCCTCAATTTTTCTACGTCTTCAATCACAGCCCGAACGAAAGCAACATCGTCAATTTCTGGGTGAACCTCAGGGGTGTTGCGTCCGTCATTCCATTGCCCCCCAATAGCACCTAAGTCAATGCCGTTAGGATAGACAACGAGAAAATCTTCTCTATCAGCTAAATCGTTAAAGCCAGTTTTCGCCGCCATGGTATCCCCCTGACCAACACCACCGTGAAAAGCTAACAACAGTGGCATAGGTCTGTCCCTAGTATAAGAACCAGGAGTGTAAAGATAGTAACTTCTTTCTAACCCTTGATTGTATAGAGTTCTCAAGACCATATCTTGATTGAGATTAACTCTCCTTCTTCTTCTCATTGTCTGCGATAGTAACTGTTCCTTTAAACTTTCTTGGGGTTGTGGCTGGCTGGCATAACAAGCGGTCAAAAATAAGAGAGTAAGCAGACATAAAAGAAAAATCATGCTTGTCATTCGCCTGAGCTTTCCAATTTTCATTTTAAGCAAATTGTCAACATTATAAGGGAGTGATTGGGTTTAAGGAAGCCAAGACCAAATTTCGATCTGGAAGAAACGCACAATTGGACTGGAAAAAGCGACAATGAAGGGTTTCATCGGCCCTTCAATCTTAGCATAGCCCGTCATCCCAGTCTTAAAAAGGTGTTTTTCATAAGGAATTTCCACCAAAACCTTCACAACTGGTTCTGAAGACAAATCGCCTGTTGTTGTGCTGTTGTCAGCCGAGGGGGTAATGGAGACAACTTTCCCCATAATGGTTTCCGTGGGATAGGCATTGAGTTTGATTTGAACCTTCTTACCAATCGAAAATTGTCCGACATCGTACTCTGGAACTTGCACTTCTGCCAAGATCTTGGTAGCATCTTGCGCTGTCGCAAAGGTCTCTCCTTGATCCAAATAGCTACCCACTTTGGTGTCCAGATAAGGAGTTACTAGATAACCATCCAAGGGCATGACTAAGGTGGTGAGTTTGAGTTTATCTCGCTCTTGCTGCTCTTGTTTCCTTAAGCGTTCTAGCTCGGCACGAGCCACTTCCACATCCTGCCGAGCCGCTTCAATCTCGTCGGGGTAGGGACCGGCTAACAGTAACTTGAGCTGAGATTCACTTGTCTCCAAAACTCTTTGCTTGCTTGCTAGCTGGCTGCGTGCTTGTTCGATTACTTGTTGCTGTTGTAACAAAGCCTGGCGCTTTTCTTCCGCTTCAATTTTCTTGGTTTGAGCGTTCCTTTGGGCATCTTCTACAAGATTTAGGGCAATTGCTCCCTCTTTGTAACCTTCTTCCAGGCGAGAAGCCTCACGGAAATAAAAATCAGCTTGGGTGAGCGCGCTTTCTATTTGCTTCTTGATTACCTCTAAATTTTGCTTGTCCACTGCTACCTCTTTCTTAGCTTTATCTACTTCTTCTCGAGCTATCTTTACCTGATTGCGGGCTACTTCCACATCTTCCTTTCTTGGCGTGGCTAAAAGTTTAGCTAGATAAGATTGCTTAATTTTGACATCGCCTAGCGCTTTTTCGATTTGAGATTGCAGCGTCTCTATCGTATCTTCAATATCGACATCTTCCATCTGGGCAATGACCGTTCCTTTGCGGATTAATTGCTCGTTACCCCCTGGGAACATGACGCGAGTAATTTTGCTTTTACCATCAACTTCAGCCTGAATAGCCACCTCGGCGGGAGTGAGCAATTGCAGGGGACCTCCTGGCATAGTCCGATAAGGCAGAAAAAGCAGCGTTACCAAACCAGCTAGGATAAAAAATTTCAGATTTTTCTTCAGCCAAGGCTGAAAGCCCTGGCGAGAGCGACTTGAGGGCTTTTTTGAGTTCTTAGTCTCTTCTGTCAAGTTAGAAGGAAGCCCACTCGTACCTTGGGAATTCCGTCCCCTGAAGAACAAGCGAGAAACCTGTTTGCGAAAACCGATGAATACCAGGACGGAGACGATAATTATCGCTGATTCAGCCCCAAAAATTTCTGGAAAAAGTGTGTATAGACCTTTGGCAAAATTGGTAACGATCAAATAGATCATCAGTAAACAAAATAAGATACTCCCCAGACCAAACCCGGCAAGCATCAATTTTTCTCTCGTCGATAAAAAACTAGGCAGATTCCGCCCCTTGATCACCATCCCCCACGCTCTGAAAGACTGAGACATAAAGTTATCAGGCAGTCGGAAAAAAGCGATCAAGAAATAATAGCCATAGAGAGGCCAGAGAGGGCAAGCCATCAACACAAAAGTTGCCAAAGCTGCATGGGCGAGTAAGAGGAGCCAAATATGAAATGCTGTTCCTGAACTTCTCTGTGCGTACCAAAAAATCATACCAAAGCTAAAGATAAAAAGGCGCATGATCAAGGGAGTCCCATAGATCCAGAGTTGGGCCTTTCGTGGTACGCTTTGATAATCTCTCAGATCCACATGGAAGTGAGGCTTGAATCCTAAAGCTAAGGTCATGCCAAACACGCTGGAACGACCGCCATAGGCAGCAAACACCGTCCCTTGAATAATACGGCCGCATAAATTCAAGATTAAAATGTCAACTAAATAACTTAGGACAAAGGGTAAGCCATCAACAAAACGCCCCACGTCGTACCATAAAACCGTCCTATTATTCCAAAACGTCAATAGAGCAATAGGTAAAAGAGGCAGCAATAGCCAAGTTGACCATCTAAGCCAACGGTGGCAAGGGTGAGTCCAACGGGCTAGGCTAGTAAAAACGGCATCAGGGTTAGGATGTTTCCAAATAAAAAGCAACGAATGCTGCTTGGATTTTTTCTTGGTTGGCGAGGAGTTTTTGTGACCGTTTCCTTCCTCGGATTGAGAGGATGGCAATTGGTTTTGATGCGGTTCTAGTAGTCCAAAACTATCAATCTGTCCAGCAAAATTCTGGTAATCTTCTTCAGTGAGACTGATATTAAAGCGTTCTTGAAAACTAGCCAAGATTTCTGGTACAGATGTCACCCCATCCATAAGTTGACATAAAAAATATTCTTCTTCCCCGAATTCAAAAGTTTCCTGAGAGATGGGATCTTGAATAAAATAACGCTTGGCCGAGGTTTGACGATCTATTTTCCTGGTGACAAGCAAATCCTCACGCAAGCAATTGGAGAGAGGCATAGGCATAGAAGAGCTATTAATAAAAAATTATAGACATGATACTAGATTTATTTTAAAGCATAGTATATGGTATGGTTAACTAGGCTCTTCGGGACTTGGTATGGTTCGATAGGGGGGCATAAATCGACTAAATCCTTATCTGGCAAGAGATTTAATTGATTAGTTCGCTCTAGATAGAAAACAATTGGCCAAAATCGAAGCAATGCCTTTCTCTATAAGGGTTCCATCCCTTATAACCCCCGTCCATTGCATAACACAAACCGAAGAGCCGCATAGTATATTATATGGTTAACTATAAACTCTGATAGGTCGAGAACCATTTTATGAGAACGACTAAACATAAAAACCGACTCACGGGAGACATCTATACCGTAGCATCGAAGCCGCCGATGCACCTGGGCGGCAATAGTCCACCCTCGATCAATACAGCGTTCATTAAAACTGATGTTAGAATAAAAAAGCCAACGCACCCAGGTGTGCCAAGATGGGCGAATTGGTGGTTCTCGCCAGACAAAAAGCTTGACCAAAGTAAAATACCTGACAACAAGGGCGACATCGTTTGTAAATGAGGAATCGCAACATAATCAAGTTTTGTTATCTGCTGCCGGGCAGTCAGTGGATTTAAAACAGATGCTTGTGGAGGGGAATCTGGACGGGGTTTCAAGACAGAGATGACTTGGGACTAGACAAACCCGATGAAACAAGAATCTCCCGTCAAGCTACGCTGTGACGGTGAGAGTGTCAATGTAAAGCCGTGCTTCTAGCACGGGGTTTCCCACCCAATTTTTCTGATGAATTCGGCAAACTCACCTGCTCAGATTGCGATTATTGGCATGGCTGGACTGTTCCCAGGCGCCAAGGATCTGGCTACCTACTGGCAAAATATTCTCAGTAAGGTCAGCGCCATTCGAGAAGCCCCCGATGACTGGAATCCTGCCAATTCTTGCGATGATAATGGCGGATTATATACCTGTAAAGGGGGGTTTCTTGATGATATCGCCGAATTCGATCCCCTAGAATTTGGCATTATGCCCAACTCCATTGAGGGGGGCGATCCGGATCATTTTCTCTCCCTGAAAATTGCCCGGGATGCTTTGAAAGATGCCGACTATCTCGATCGCCCTTTCAACCGGGAAAAAGCTGGCATTATCTTGGGGCGCGGCACTTACTTCAATCGGGGTTTTGGCACGGTCATCCAACATGGTCTGATCGCCGATCAAACCATAGAACTGTTACAGCAAATCGTCCCCACTCTCGATGCCCAAACCTTGGGCCAGATCCGCCAAGAGCTAAAGGCCAGCTTGCCCCCCTTTAATGCCGAGATGTCCCCTGGATTAGTCCCTAATGTGGTGACTGGACGCATTGCCAACCGCCTCGATTTAATGGGTCCTAACTACTTAGTGGATGGAGCTTGCGCTTCCTCTTTGATTGCCGTTGATTTAGCAATCCAAGAACTGTTGAGCGGTCGCTGCGACATGATGCTGGCGGGGGGAGTCCAAGCCTCTACACCACCCCAGGTTCACATGGTCTTCAGCCAACTCGATGCCCTCTCCCGTTCTACCATCAAGCCTTTTGACCAGTCTGCCGACGGAACTCTTCTCAGTGAGGGCTTGGGAATTTTAGTGCTCAAACGCCTAGCTGATGCCCAAAAAGACGGCGATCGCATCTACGCAGTTATTCAAGGTATTGGCACTGCCAGCGATGGCAAAGGTTTGGGACTGTTAGCTCCCCGTTGGCAAGGGCAGGTACTGGCCATCCAGCGAGCTTACGAGAATAGCGGCATTGATCCAGACACAGTTACTCTTGTGGAAGCTCACGGCACGGGGATGCCCTTGGGAGATAGGACAGAAATTAAGTCCCTCACCCACATCTTTGGCCAACGTCAAGGGGAGATGCCCCACCGGGCCATTGGTTCGGTTAAATCAGCGATCGGCCACTGCATTCCCGCCTCCGGAGCCGCCAGTCTGATTAAAATGGCTTTAGCTCTTTATTATAAAGTCTTACCTCCTACCCTCTGTCAGCAGCCTCACCCCTGTCTAGAGGAAGAAAAGACTTCATTTTACGTCAATACAGAAGCCCGTCCTTGGATTAACGGACAGAGCAAAGAACCCCGTCGTGCTGGTATTGATGCCTTTGGTTTTGGGGGCATCGATGCTCACGCCATTTTGGAAGAATACGATCGCTCCCCTGATCTCCCAGAGAGGAAGCTGCCCTGTTCATGGCCCACAGAATTGTTCATTTTTTCGGGAGAGGAGACAGCCAATCTCATTGATTTAGTTGAACAGGTAGAGCGGCGGCTGCAGTCATCCCCCAATCTGCTCCTTTCTGACTTAGCTTATACCCTAGCTAACCGTAATCCTAGCCCTCACCGTCTGGCTATAGTTGCCAGCGAGAAGACGGATTTACAAGCCAAACTCCAACTGGCCAAGTCAAAACTAGCAGAACCTGGACGGACTCGTTTCCAGACTCGCAGTGGCATTTACTACGCTCAGGTACATCCAGAAGCCGAAGTAGGTAAAACCGCTTTCCTATTTCCGGGAGAGGGATCTCAGTACCCCAATATGCTCTCAGATCTCTGTCTCCACTTCCCGAAAGTGCGGGCTTGGTTCGACTTTTTAGATGATATATTTGGCAAAAATAGGAATTATCCGCCAAGTTACTTTATTTTTCCGCCGCCCACAGGCTTGAGCGAGGAGCAACGCCTCCTCGCAGCCAAAGAGTTGTATAACCTAGATCTGGCAACGGAGACAGTCTTTACTGCTAGTATGGCTCTCTACGAACTGCTCAAAGATCTGGAAATCCAGTGTGACGTGATGGTTGGTCACAGTACGGGAGAAAATACAGCCCTGATTGCATCTGGAACTATCCAACTGGCCAGCCGCCAAGAAATGGGGCAGAAAATTCTTGAACTTAACCAAATTTACCTAGATTTGACAGCAGAAGACCGCATTCCCCGAGGGACTCTGCTCACTGTTGGCGCTGTCGAAACTGCCATTTTGGCGGAGATGGTCGCCCAATCTTCGGGGCAACTCTACCTAGCCATGGACAACTGTCCTAACCAAGCCGTTCTCTTTGGTAATGAAGAGGCCATCAAGCAAGCGGCCAATCAACTCAGGGAATTAGGGGGAATCTGTACCCGTCTGCCCTTTGATCGTGCCTACCATACGCCCTTGTTTAACCAAGTGGCAGAAGCTCTCAGGGAATACTATCAGGGGTTGACTGTTGGACCAGGGCATACCCAACTCTACACTTGCGCTACGGCCGCTCCTTTCCCGCCAACACCACCAGAAATTCGAGAATTGGCCCTGAGCCAGTGGTCGAGCCAGGTGCGCTTCCGGGAAACGATTGGCCACCTCTATGAACAGGGAGTCAGAACTTTTGTCGAGGTAGGTCCTAGTAGCAATCTCAGCAACTTCGTTAGAGATATTCTCTCCCAGCAAGACTGCTTGGTTCTGGCCAGCAGCAGCCAACGTCGTTCCGGTCTCGAACAAATTCAACATCTGTTAGCCCAGTTATTTGTCAACGGTCGCGCCCTCAATTTTGCTCCTCTCTACCAATACCGGCAAGTGGACCTAGTAAACCTAGAGACTGCCTCTCTAGAAGCAGCAGGCAACGGTAGGCAGAAAAGGCTCTTGGACTTGACCATGCCCAAGATGAAACTTACATCAGCTTTTGTCCACACCCTTGAGCAGAAGTTCCCCTCTGTGCCGCCAGTGGCAACGGGTAGAGAGGGCCAAGTCCAGGAGAATATTGAACTAACCTCAACTTTGCCGGTTTCCCCCCCAGAGAAGCCCCCTTTACAAGAGCAGATTTCTTCCCCCAGTTTCTCTGCCAGCTTCCCCGATATTCGTCTTCCTGTCTTCTTGAGTCACTTGGATTTGATGGAAGAATTCCTCAATAGTCAAGCTAGGACGATCAGCAGTTTCTATACAAACCCATTCTCCCATCAGCAGCAAGAAGCGGTTGGTCTGCCTTGGGTTGATGTAGAATCTGTTCCCCTCAGCTTTTCAGAGGCTTGGCCTTTCCTAGGGGAGATTATTGAGAAGGGCGAAGGCTACCTCTACTGCCGGCGACATTTCGATCTCCACTGGGATGACTTCATTTATGACCATATGCTAGGAGGCCCCTGGTCCCATCGGCAGGCTGGTGAATTTCCCTTGCCCGTGATTCCCTTTACCGTCAGCATGGAAATTATCGCAGAAGCTGCTGCCTTTCTCTGTGATGGACAGCAATGGGTCAGTCAGGTTGACAACGTGCGTAGCTATCGCTGGCTGGCTCTGGAACGGGGATACTTGGTTCTCGACATCGTTGCCCAACTGCAAGAGCAATTAGCACCAGATATTTGGGATGTCCACGTCCAACTGTTTCAGCCGTCGCGGGGCAGCGAGCGCCGTTTAGTCTTTGAGGGTGATGTCAGGCTCACCTCTCAACTAAATCCATCACCACCAGCAACCCCTTGCCAGTGGCAGGACTCCCAACCGTCACGCTGGTCAGACGAGCAACTTTATACGGAAGGTATGTTCCACGGACCGCGACTCCAGGGGGTCAAGCATATTCGCCAGGTCAGCCAGCAAGGGATTGAAGCTGATCTAGAAGTGATGCGCGTCGATAATTTTTTTAGAGATATTGCCAGACCCATCTTTCAGATTGATGCGCCACTTTTGGATGCGGCCGCCCAGTTAGTGGCCTACTGGGGTTCGGAGTTCTTTGGGGTGAATTTTCATACTTTTCCTTTCAGTGTTAGGGTTTTCGAGCAATATGCTCCTCCCTTGCCTGCCGGAACTCCCATCTCCTGTCGTGGTTGGTTAAGCTTTGACGGCGAGCGACAGCTTCAAGGTAATTTTGAGTTTCTCAACAGCGAAGACCTTGTTATTGCTCGCGTGTTCGGATTACTGGAAATCTTTATTCGTGTCCCTCTGGAGTATCATCAACTCCGCCGGGAGCCGCAAGTGGCCTACTGGTCCGAGCCTTGGCAAGAGGAAGTAGGTATGCTCTCCCGTCGGCTGACCTTAGTTCCCGTCAACTTTTTAGACGAATTGGGAGGGGTGATTAAATATATCATCGCTCACCTGATTTTCACCCAATCAGAGCGAGAATTTTGGTACAGTTTACCAGAGCAGGGTTCCGATCGTAAGCAGTGGCTCTTAGGGAGTTTGGTGGCCAAGGAAACTATTCGCCAGTTTGCCTTGCAAAAATTTGACTTGGCTCTGGGCCCCCTAGACGTGCAACTCTTCCCCACCGAGAGCGGTAACTTGCAAGTGTACTGCCCTCCACTGGAGAGGATGGGAGTAGTGCCTGAGGTTTCAATCAGCCAGAATCAGAACGTTTTTGTCGCCGCTGCGGTTGAACCAAGTATTGATAATCAAGAAAACTAACAGGCAGCGTTTGACAAGAGCGGCTAAGTGACTATAATGTAAACACAACATTAATTCTTGTTCAGTTGTTGTTTTTGAAAAGTGAGGTTAATTAATTTATGTCTGGGAAACAAAGTTTAATTTTTAGCCAAGAAGATATCGAAGCCCAAGTAATTGCTGTCTTAGAAAATATGACGGCCGATTGGGAATTGGAGGATGGCGGCAAAATAGATACAGAAACTCGCCTAATGGAAGATTTGGCTTTTGAATCGATCGATGTGGTGCAGTTGGTAGTAGCACTAGAAAAGAACTTTGAGCGCAAGGGATTACCCTTTGAACAACTGTTTATGAGGGATGGAGACTACGTTGATGAACTGGAAGTGAAAGAGATTGTTGAGTTCCTGCACAAAAATCTACAATAACTATAACAACTAATAGGAACTTGATACTCCCACGGGTAAACGCGTGGGATTCTTTGAAAGAGGATTTTTATGAATAAAGTTTTGATGATTGGACTCGATGGAGCGACCTTCTCTCTCTTGAATCCTTTGATGGAGGATGGTGTTATGCCATTCTTGCAGCGATTTGTCAAGCAGGGAGTGTGGGCAGATTTAATGTCAACCCCTAATCCCCTCACCCCGCCAGGATGGGTATCGATGATCACTGGCATGAGTCCTGATGCTCACGGTATCCATGATTTTTTGTATCCTGAACAGGTTGGCGAACAAATCTTTCTCAAGGTCAATGACTCCCGCAATGTTCGCTGTGAAACAATCTGGTCGATGGCCAATCGCTATGGCAAACGAGTAACGGCTTTGAACTTTTTTGGCATGGCTCCTCCCCCGCCTCTTGACGGCTATTCCATCTCTGGTTTCGTCACTTGGAAGCATTTACGGAGTGCCACCCACCCCTCTCAACTAATTGATACCATCAAAAACTTGCCTAATTTTGACTACAAACATTTAGGCATGGATATCACGGAAGAAAAGAAAACCATTCAAGGCATACCAGAAGAAGAATACGAAGATTGGATCGCCATTCATTCCCAGAGAACGAAAACTTGGGCTGATTTACTCGCTTATCTGATGACAAACGATCCCACGGATTTAACTGCCATTGTCTTGGACAGTCCCGACAAGCTGCAACACTTTTTCTGGCGCTATCTCTATCCTCCACTGATGGGGACTGATGCCGATCCAAAAGAGAGCCAAATTCGCGAACTCTGTATTCAGCACTATCGAGATTTAGACGGCATGATCGAGCAGTTGGTGCAGTTGGCAGGACCTGAAACTAATGTCCTTCTGACCTCAGACCATGGATTCGGCACGACAACAGAAGTTGTGTATCTCAATGAATGGCTGGCCCGCCAAGGATACCTAACTTGGGGGGAAACAGCCCGGACGGATACGGACGGCAAGTTAACAGCAGACAGGATGAAAGATCATCTCATGCTGATTGACTGGCAGAAGACCATCGCCTATTGCCCTACCCCTAGCAGTAATGGAATTTACATTAAGAAAGAGACTCCTCTCAATCATGGTGTTAAAAAAGAAGATTACCGGCAATTTTGCCAAAGCTTGCAGCGACAACTTCTTGACTACAGAAATCCAGCCGACGGGGAACCGATCTTTCTTGAAGTCACTTTAAACCGAGCTAAACTTGCTGGAAGACCAGAAGCGGAAAATTCCCCTGACATGACTGTCAGGTTGCGGGATGGGGGCTTTGTTTCCATTTTGAAATCCACAGAGGTGGTCAGGCCTAGAGTCAAACCCGATGGAACTCACCGTCCGGCTGGAATTTTCATCGGTTCTGGTCCTGATTTTGTCAGCGGCCAACACTTACAACCTCTATCTATTCTCGATATTACGCCTTTGTTGTTATACTGCTTGCAACTGCCAATTCCCACTAATCTAGAAGGAAGAGTTCCCCAAGAAGTTCTCAAACCTGAAGTTCTTAAGGCTCGTCCCATTAATTATCAAGACTTCTCTGACAGTTGGGAGAAGGAAAGTGACGAAGAGGAAGCAGAAATTTCTGAGACCGAAAAGGAGGCTCTTCTCCATCAACTTCAGTTACTGGGTTATATGGAATAAATCTGATTAAACATCTCCCAGAATTGGGTTATAACCGTTATGATACCGATTTAAAATCCCAGTTTCCGGAGATGTCTAATCTAACTTTCTCAACTTTACCCTTTAAAGACAATGCCTACAGTTCAAGTTGATCCAGTTCACCAGATATTCTTAAACTACCAGTGCTTGGGAGAAGGGGAAGATTTATTGCTTATCCATGGGCTAGGAGCTAACCTAGCTTTTTGGTATCCCGGTATCGCTTCTGCCCTGGCCCAGCACTACCGCGTGATTATTTATGACCTCAGAGGCCATGGCAAAAGTACAATATCTGACTCTGGCTATACTCTGACTCGGATGGTACAAGACCTGCGAGTGCTGCTTGAGTATCTCGAAGTCGAAAAAGTTCATCTTGTCGGGCATAGTTTTGGAGCGAGGGTTGCTCTCCTTTATAGCATTTCCCATGCTCAGCAAGTTAAGTCTCTGACAGTAGCAGATACTCAATTACAATGCTTGCAAGCCAAGATGCGGCTGCGGGATTGGCCTCATTGGCAGAGTTGGCGACAAAAACTTCTAGAACAAGGAGCACCCCTGCCGTCAGAAGATCAGATTATTGATTTTCACCTGCTCGACCAGTTGAATACAACTGTCAATGAACTGACCAAACCTTCCTTAAAAAACCGTGATATGGGCAGAAAAGGAAAGGAGCGATGGCAAAAATTGATGGCAACTGCTGCCAAGCAAGAATTTGAGCAGGAAACTGAAATAACGACGGCTAAATTGTCACAAATTATTCAACCAACTCTAGCAATTTATGGAGAGAAGTCTCACTGTCTGCCGACTTGCTCCCAGTTAAAGAACTTACTTCCCAATTGTTCGGAGGTAATTATTCCAGAAGTAGGACACTTTTTTCCCGTGATTAAACCCGATCAATTTGTGCAAGTGATCTTGAATTTTTGCCAGAAGGACAATCGGTTTTTAGAGAGAAAGTTGTTGGTCAGTCCAGCTTTAGAAAAATAGTGATAACTACTGCTTTTCTACAACAGCATCTCCGTCATGACTTGAGAAAATTGGGAACCAACAGTCCATGTCTAATCAGCAGAAAGTGGCAATTGTTACAGGTGGCAGTCGAGGCATTGGTAGAGCGACTTGTTTAGCTCTTGCTGGGCAAGGCTTTTCTGTTGTCGTCGTCGGCACCAACCCTGAGCGCATTGAGCAGACTCTCAACTTAATCAATGATAAATGCAATCCTTCCCCAGCTTCCCATCTCGGACTAGCACTAGATGTTAGGAAGGAAGCAGATATGGAGGAAATGGTCAACCAAGCAGTCGCCCATTTTGGTAACATTGACTTACTTGTTGCCAGTGCTGGATTGGGGAAAAAAGTCAGATCAGACCGTTCACTGCCCCGTCCGACTACTGAACTTTCCTTAGATGAATGGCACGATCTCTTGGAAGTTAACCTAACAGGAATATTCTTAAGCAATCGTGCCGTTTTGCCGATCATGATCTCACAAGCATCGGGTCAGATTGTGAATATTTGCTCGTCAACAACACCCTATGGCTTAAGGGGGGAACCTTACGCTCCCGCTTATTGTGCCTCCAAGTTTGGCGTGGTAGGATTAACTGAATCCCTTGCTGAAGAGGTGCGCCCCTATGGTATTCGTGTGCAAGCAATCTTTCCTGGTTTGGTAGAAACTGGCATGATTGCTAAAACTGCGTTAGCCCGTCGTTATGGTGGACTGCTCACAGTAGAAGATGTGGCAGCAATTATTGTTTATTTAACTCAACAGCAAGACGATACTGTAATTGTCCACCCCCACCTACTTCCTGTTTTAGAAAGATAATCGAGGGGATTGTCAAGGAGAAGATTCAATTATGAGCCAGCAAACAGGGTCTAATTTAACCGATCAAGTCACAATTATTACAGGAGCTAGTGGAGGCATTGGTCTTGCCTGTGCCAAGCGACTCTTGAACCAACACCATAAAGTGGTATTAGTAGATATCAATCCAGAAAAATTGGCTAGTGCCGTCGAAGAATTAGTTACAATTGCTCCACCAGAGCAAATTCTCAGCTTGGTACTTAGTGTCTGTGATGAAAATGATATGGCGGCAATGGCCAGCAAGACAGTAGCTCATTTCGGGCGGATTGACAACCTCATTGCTTGCGCTGGTATTCTGCGAGTGGGAGAGGATTTGAAAACAATCTGGCAAACCTCTTTGGAGGAATGGCGGGCAGTGATTGAAACTAATTTAACTGGGACTTTTTTGAGCAATCGAGCCGTTATCCCCGCTATGATTGAACAGAAACAAGGGGATATTATTAATATTTCTTCGGTTTCTGGCCGTCAAGGTCGGCCCTTCGATGGCCCTTATTGCGCTTCCAAATTTGGCATTATCGGACTGTCTGAATCCCTGTCGGAAGAAGTTTCCGCTTGGGGAGTGCGGGTACAGACTATTTTACCAGATGCTATTGATACACCTCTGTGGAATCAAAATGGCCCAAGTGTGCCTAAACCAACTTACGCTCTTCCTCCAGAAAGGGTGGCTGAGTTTATTAGCTATCTTCTGAGTTTACCTAGAGATACTTTCTTGCTCAATCCCGTCCTGATGGCTTTTAAGAGCCGCAAAAAACGTACTAAGATTAAGTAACGGACTGGCCTAAAATTGATACTCCCGCCGATAAATCGGCGGACTTCTGCTAACAGTAAGTTAAAGGTTACTACGGCCTACCGAGCCAGACTTCTAGCCCTCCTCGCGGGTTGTCAGTATAGACCCACTTGCCATTTTCCCTCACGGCGATTTTAGGTGCAAAAGGATTGGCCGTACCCGCAAAAAATCCGTGGGGAGTCGAAACTAAATTTCGCAAGCCAATATTGTAGGGATTGCCAAACCCGTGCTGCTCCACTGGCAGCCAGTTTTCTCCGTCATAAGTTCGCCACAATTCAAACCCACTTTGATTTTTGATGAGATTTTCTAGTCCCACTTTATCCAGATAGCGCCGCGCTCGCTCTTCCAGTTTAGTGTGATCGAACCAAGAGAGAATAACACTACCATTACAAGTTCCTAAATAAAGCCAACCGTCATGAATTCCCATGTGCCAAAAATAGCCATTAAAAAAATTGCCAAATCCTGGTTGTAGATAGCTAATAGGGCGTTTTTCGCCTTGGGGAGTCTGACGGGGGGAACCTACCACTAGCTCCCAACTATCATCGGGAAAAATGCGGATCAATTCCCCAGGTGCAGGTCCGATGCGATTGATAATATCATACCCAGAGTTTTGAATCGCACTCCCCACATATAAGGCATCGTTGAAAACCATCATGCAGGCTGCAATCTGGTTGAGCGGGCCGCGATAGGCTCCTTGGTCAATCACCTTTACCCACTTATAGGGGGGTTGGCCCAGACAGTCACTCCGCCAAACTTGGAACCCAGTACAATTGAAAGTACCGGCGTAAAGCTGATCTCGAAAAGGACAGACAGCAAACACGGCTTCATTGGTCGGATCACCAAAACCGTTAAGGCTACAGGGCAGCCATTTTCCTCCCAGAGGATCACTGCTTTCGTAAATAATGGTGTAGTCTGAGGTATTGTGCTTACTGTTGCGAGAGCCAGTGGGAGAAGTATATAGCTTACCACGAAAGGGAACTAAAAACCTGATACTGGTGATCGGCAGGCCGACAATACCATATTCAGAAGCAGGCTGGAAAGTCTCTCCATCTTCAGACCGTAAGATTAAAGCTCCAGGCGCTCGGCCAGGGCAGGTACTCGCCACATACAGGGCGGGCTGGGAATCGGATTCTCCCTGGAAAACCATCATGTGGCGGTAGCCCATCTCCCTCGGCACCATTCCCCCCTCACTGCCCACTACCATTGGAGATTGGTAAACATATCGCCATTCTTTGGTCAC
>NZ_JASJFB010000148.1:0-1008 GCF_030065455.1 Microcystis sp. M53602_WE12
AACCCTTATATAGAAAAGCATTTAGCGATTTTTGTCAATTGTTTTTGCTCTAGAGCGAACTAATCAATTAAGTCTCTTGCCAGATAAGGATTTAGTCGATTTATGCCCCCCTATCGAACCATACCAAGTAACGAAGAACCTGACTAATTACGAAAATGTGTTGCGGTCGGTAGCAATTTTATAATTTTCACTTAAAATGGATTGCATAATTGATCTAGAGTAAAGTTTCAAGGGAGTTGACTGAAAATGCTTGATTACCGTCTATTGTTATGTGCTATGGCATCTGTTTTACTCGGTCAGTCCGTACAGGCTAGGGATATCGAGTTTTCTGGGGGTGCCAGCGGTGTGGATCCCCTCGGCCATTCTTTTGCGTTTGATGGCACAACCTTCACACTTTCGTCTGGTTCAGGTACATTCAATCCTTCTGGTGTTGACATTGGCAACGCGAAAAGCTTTTCCTTTAGTTTGACCAATCCTGCTGTTTTCAATCCAGATCCCGTTAGTGTCCCCAATGCCTGTCCACCAGGCCAGTATGCAACTTATATCAACACCAATCCCGTAGTAATTGTCTGCAAAAACTTTATTACACAAAAAGAATTCATTCGATATACATGGCAATACAGGATGCTTCCGGGGGGTGTAATCACTTTCAACGATCCCCAGGGTACTGGCTTGACCGCTGGGCTTTCCAAGTTTGACTTCACACTAACTTTTCCACAGCCCATTAATGTTAATAACTTCAGCTTTACCGCTAAGTGGTCTAATGTGGCTTCAGTCCCAGAACCTTCGCTGACGACTGGATTACTTCTCCTCGGATTCGTGGGTCTATACTGGACAAAACGTACCTAAATCGGTTCTACAAATACATAGGGTTTGCTGAAAAAGTACGGGCGAAGCATTCGGGCAATAACCTATCGGTGAAACCGTAGATTTTTTATCCGAATGCTTCGCCCCTACAGGACGCGGGCCGATGAAGACGCAAGGTTTTGAAGCACGATTCTCTCAAAA
>NZ_JASJFB010000778.1:0-3617 GCF_030065455.1 Microcystis sp. M53602_WE12
CCCTTATAGAGAAAGGCATTTAGCGATTTTTGTCAATTGTTTTTGCTCTAGAGCGAACTAATCAATTAAGTCTCTTGCCAGATAAGGATTTAGTCGATTTATGCCCCCCTATCGAACCATACCAAGTAACGAAGAACCATAAGGGGGGTGCCGATGGGCGGCGGGATCTGACAATAAACCAGAGAGTTAAAGCTACTCCTCCAGCAATGCAAAGATTAACTATAATGTGAATAAAGGCTCGGTTATAAGAGGCTGGATAGAGAAAAATAAAGGCAATGGAAGGAATGGTTAAAGTTAAGTTAATACCAGCGAGAACATTTTTAATAACTATCGATGGTGACTTCTGAAAATATCCCCGAAAAATATTAACAAATATGTAGATAAACAGGCTGCCTGCTAGATAAATTCCTAGAGTTAGTTTGGTGAGTATAGAGAACCCACTGATCATACCAATAGCTATAGCCAAATAATTGATGTACTTTTGAAAAAAGTTATCAAAAGACATGAGTATCAAAAGGATAAATGTTATCTGATAATCAACAGTAAAGCCGATACTGTTGTAGGGATTTCCTACTAGGGTAGCAAAAATAATTGACAGCACAAAAACTATTTGATTGCTATAGTCCTTAATAAATAATAATCTGAGAATAACTACTGCTAATAGACAAAGGTGTATCAACCAGCGAAAATAGATAATTTGGGAAAAGTTGTGATTTAAAGATGTGCCATGAACCAGATAGCCTAGGGGTCCATAGGTGAAGATAATATCTTGTCCAAAAATTAACTGTTTATGGGCAGCATCACTAATAGCAAAAGCCCAAGAAGCATCTAAACCAATTTCTAGCCAATCAATAATAGGCAAATTTGCCAGAAAAAAGTAGGCAGTAATGATAATTAGTATTCCTTTGACGACTACAGGTGATTTGAAAGATTTTTTCTGCATAATTGTTCAGTTAAAAAATACCTTTTAAGTCCTTTTCATAGGTGTGAATCCAATCAAAAATATCTTGGATTAATTTTCTACCGTCTCGCTGGGGTTGCCATGCAGTTATAGAACTGATTTTGCGAGAATCAGTGATAAAAATTGGCATATCTCCGGTGCGATTTTCGGGAATTGCCTCAATCATGATATTATTGCCCGTGATTTCTTGACATAGTTTTGTGGTTTCGTAAAGAGACAAGGAAAAATCTTGCCCACCCCCCACATTAAAAGTCTGCCCTTTGAATTGTTCTAAATTAGCAATCTGAATATCGATTAAATCGAGTAAATCAGCTACATGAAGAAAATCTCTAACCTGTTTCCCTGTACCCCCATAACCGATATATTTTAAGGACTTCTGAAAGTAATGATTAGCCACCCAAAGGGCAAAAACTCCCTGATCAACTTTTCCCATTTGCCAAGGACCAGTTAAAACTCCACAGCGATTAATTAAAGTTCTTAATCCGTAGGCATCCCCATATTCATTAATAATCAATTCCGATGCTAACTTAGTGGAACCGTAGAGAGAACGGGGCAAATCTAAGGGAAATTGTTCACTGATACCAAAAGCAGAAACCCCGGGTAAATCTTGCTGTTCAGATAACTGAAAACGAGTATCTGTTTCTGTATAGTTTAATTGATTAAGATAGGCAATAGGATAAACTCTGCTGGTGGAGAGAAAAATAAAATCAGCTTGGGTTTGTCTAGCTAATTCTAAACAGTTAATCGTTCCAATTAAGTTGGTTTGCAAGACATAGCCGGGGGAAGTATAACCAGCTAAAACGGAAGGTTCTGCCGAACATTCTAGGATTAAATCCACTGGCAAAGCGGATGCTTCTAAGTCTTCCGCATTTCTGACATCTCCATGAACAAACTCAATTCCCGCCTGTTTGATACGGGGAATATTTAATTCAGAACCGCGACGTTTTAAGTTATCTAAGGCGATAATTTTCCAATCGGGATAACGTTGGGCTAATCCTAAACCTAAAGAACTGCCCACAAAACCCGCACCACCAGTAATTAACACTTGCCTAGTCATCAAAAATACTCCTCTAGATGATAATTATCAAACAACTTGATTCTTTTTCTGTTTGCGCTTATAGTCGCCTCTAGAAAGGTGTTTTTCTAACCAGATAGAGAGAACTATAAATAAATAACGACTGCCCATTTCCTTGAGTTTTAACTTGGAAACCCCCGTGGTACGATTGCGCCAAGTGATGGGAATTGTCGTATAGGAATATCCTCGCACGATTGCTTTTAAGGGCATCTCTACTGTTAAGTTAAAATGGTGAGACAGTAGAGGTGAGATTCCTTCGATAACATCCTTACGATAGATTTTAAAGGCGTTAGTGGTATCATTAAATTTTAGCCCAAATAAAACTTGAATGAATAGATTAGCCAAACGATTAATGAATAACTTGTGCATGGGATAATCAATAACTTTTCCTCCTTTGATAAAACGGGAACCAAAAACGCAATCGTAGCCTTCTTGGAGTTTATAATAATAGTCCACCATGTTATCGGGAGAGTCGGAATTATCTGCCATTACTACTGCCACTGCATCCCCGCTAAAATTTTCTAATCCACAGCGTACCGCAAAACCAAAACCGTTGGGATAATAGTTATTGATGTAGCGAATCCGAGGATTTTCTTGGTTGATTTTTTGCAGAACTGCTTCGGTGTTATCTTTGCTATTGTCATTAACCACTAGGATTTCATAATCAATTTTATCCCGTTCTAAACGTTCGGATATTAAGTGAGTAGTGCTTTCGATGCAATCTTCTTCGTTGTAAGCAGGGATAATTATTGATAGGGTTTTTACCCCATGGTTATCCCTTGATTGACGTGGGTGAGAGTAACCGTCCATCTCGAAAGCTGGTGCTAATCCTTCGGGATAGTACATTTCTGTCTCATTAGTCTTATTCTTGGGTTTAAAAACTAGGCTATCACTGGCAACATAGTTAATACTGGCCCCCACTAAAACCCCAATCATTGTGTTGACTCCGGGGCTAATTCCCAACCAATTTAAGAAGGGAAATATCAAAAAAACTCGCAGTAAAATTGCTAAACCTGCCGAGAGATGATAGAGAGGAAGTTGTATCAAAATCACATCTCTGATTGTCCAATCTCCCCCAGTCCACACCCAGATTCTATAGATAAAGAAACTAGCAATTAAAGATATTTCTATCGAAATAACATTAGCAACATTCTTCAGAAATGGGGTATTAAATCCCAAGTCATCAATGAACCAATAAATTAAGAACAAGTTAATTAAAAATGCCACTCCCCCAGCAATGAGAAATCGGAAAATTTTATTGTTGTAGATTTTAGTTAACATAAGGAACTCAACTCAATATAAATTACAGATAATTATCTCTTATTTACCGTGTCTTGTTGTGTATATATCACAACGTTTGTTAGAAAAAACGGGCTTGTCATTAGGATTATACAGGCTATTTAAATATTTTTTATCTTCTCGGTTTTCTCTTGTTTCGTTGCAAAAAACTATCGCATCAACTTGATGATTAGCTCTTGATAACTCGTAGAGAGCATTTTTTGATTCTTCCTCACTTGCTTTACTATAAATCATTAAGGCACGACGTTGACTGTAGTAAGGTATCAATGAATTCCAGTCACG
>NZ_JASJFB010000879.1:0-1744 GCF_030065455.1 Microcystis sp. M53602_WE12
AAATCCTTATCTGGCAAGAGACTTAATTGATTAGTTCGCTCTAGATCAAAAATAATTGACAAAAATCGCCAAATGCCTTTCTATATAAGGGTTCCATCCCTTATAACCCCCGTCCATTGCATAACAAAAACCGAAGAACCAGATTCCGTCTGCAAATCAGGTGGATGCCAACCAGCTTTAACCCAATTTTTACGCACAATAACAGCCAGATTACTATTTAATCTTAAAGCTACAATTGTTGCTCGACCACAAGCCGTTACTCCCATAATTTCCGTTCCCTCTTGAGTCCAAGTACAATGTTCTTGCCATTTTTGAAGGCGAGGATTAAATAAGGAAACCAACACCTCATATTTGGGATCAATAGCCTCAGTTTGAATCCATTTATATTGATTACATAATTCACAAGCTAAACATAAATTATCTTCTGTATTAGCACCACCTTTAGCTAAAGGTTGGATATGATCAATTTGTAATCTCCTCATAATATAATCTTGGTGAATTAGGCAATATTCACAGCGATTTCCTGCCCGTTGTTTAACTTTTTGGCGTAAGGTTTCTATGAGAAAACTCATGGTATTAAAGGCTCTCTCAAACCTCGTTTAACGGCTTCAGCTAAGGCTATTGACTTTCTTAATTGTCCCATTTGGTAAATTGAGATTAAAACTAATAATTCATAGCCTTCGGCTTCGGTTAAGCCCGTATTTTTTCCCTTAGCTTGTAACTCTCCCAAGCGTTGATTTTGAACAGCATCCATTTTTGAATTAGCTAATTCAATAATTTCGGAATCTAAAAGATGGGAAACTTCAAGATGATTGCCCACAGCTGAGAGATTATTAAAGGTAGGCAAAATGATTTCTAAGGTATCAATTAAAACCTCTGATAACTCTCGTTCTGTAGCCTTTCCTAAACATTGGGCTGATTCAACTAAACTGACGGGTAAATCAATAGTAATTTGAGTCATTTGTCTAAGGAGTATTGAACTAATTGTGCAGCGAAGTGATCGCAATCGCATTACCATCACGAGAGACGGTAGCGGTATTTTCCTGTTGGACAGGAGCAGCATTGCGGGGTGTCAGTTTTTTAGTTTTCATGGGGTAAGTCCTCCAATCATTTTGATCTGCTCTCTTTATACCTAATTTTGTCTCAGATTCAAAAGTTTTATTCTGAGTTTTTATCTATCTTTGTTATAGTTTTTTATCTCTGTTCAATGTTATTACAGTTTTTCTGTTTAAATTTCCCGAAGAAAAAAAAAACACCAGATGCTATTGGGGAGCAGGGAAGAATGATACCCTTAGATGGATGCGATCGCTTTCTTAATCAACATCAAACATAGCATCTAAATCTCTATATCCATTCACGACTCTTGCGATTTCAATTCCGTTTTCAAGAGGAAAATAAAAGATTAGATAATCTTCTACAGGAAAACTTCGTAAGCTAGGGATTAACTCATCGCGCCTACGTCCCAGATTGGGGAATTTAGCTAATTTTTTACAAGCCTGTTGGATTTTTTCTTTTAAAATTCTAGCAGCTTGCGGATTTTTCCCAGCCAAGTAACTATTAACTTGCTTTAAATCCAATCTAGCTGAGGGTGAGAAAATATCTTGGTTCTTCGTTACTTGGTATGGTTCGATAGGGGGGCATAAATCGACTAAATCCTTATCTGGCAAGAGACTTAATTGATTAGTTCGCTCTAGAGCAAAAACAATTGACAAAAATCGCATCAATGTCCTTCTCTATAAGGGTT
>NZ_JASJFB010000805.1:0-10280 GCF_030065455.1 Microcystis sp. M53602_WE12
AGCTGGCGGGGGTTAGGGAGATGGGCAGAAATTCCTTTTCCATTCGCCCGCAGGTAAGCTGTTGACTATCTAGGGTCTGCTGAATAAATCTAACAACCTTGTTGGATAAGGTTTTTAGACTTTTTTTCCCTCAAAAAGTGCCGACCATTGGAGTGATTGGGGGGAAATTCCGGGACTTTTTCCCTGAAAATTAGGTAATTGACCACCTGAAAATCGGTAAAACCCCACACCCCACACCCCACACCCTACCCCCAGGAAAAACTTTTTGCCGCAAACCCTATTTACCCTCGACCAACTCAAAAAAACCCCAGCCGACTTTCCCGATCGCTGCCGTCTGTGAGACAATCGATCGAGTGTTATCCTAAACTCCGCCAATTTTCATGTCCGACGACGCTACTATTCGCACTGCTGTACAACGTCTCTACAATACCTATCCTTTCCCCCCCGAACCGCTCCTAGATGAACCTCCTCCCGGTTACAATTGGCGCTGGAATTGGATTGCTGCCTATAACTTTTGTTGTCATCGTAAACCCGAACGAGAGGATATCCGCATTCTCGATGCGGGTTGTGGTACTGGTGCGGGAACCGAATATCTGCTCGCGCTCAACCCTTTTGCTAATATAGTCGCTATAGATATCAGTGAAAAAGCCCTAGAAATCGCCAAAGAACGCTGTAATCGTTCTGGAGTCGCACCAAAACACCGAGGTTCTCTGGATTTTCACCATTTACCCCTTGAATCCGCCACTAATCTCCCCGGAGAATTTGATTTAATTAACTGCGTCGGGGTGCTGCACCATCTCCCGGACCCGATTAAAGGGATTCAATCCCTCGCGCAAAAACTGGCCCCCGGTGGTCTGCTGCACATTTTTGTCTATGCACAATTGGGCCGCTGGGAAATCCAGTTAATGCAATCGGCGATCGCACTTTTGCAAGGAGACCGGCGCGGGGATTATAAAGATGGGGTCGCTGTCGGCCGAGAGATTTTTGCCTCCCTACCAGAAAATAATCGCATTTTGAAACGGGAAAAAGAGCGTTGGTCAATGGAAAATCATCGCGATGAGTCCTTCGCTGATATGTACGTTCACCCCCGGGAAGTGGACTATAATATCGATACCCTTTTTCAACTGATTGATGCGTCAGGATTAGCCTTTATTGGCTTTTCTAACCCTTCCTACTGGCAATTAGAGCGTTTATTGGGTAAATCCCCCGAATTGATGGCTAGAGCGCAAAATTTAGGGGAAAGGGAACGTTATCGCTTGACGGAATTATTAGACCCGGAAATCACCCACTATGAATTTTTCCTCGCTAAACCACCGATTTTGACTGCCGATTGGTCCAGGGATCAAGTCCTCGAGAATGCAGTGGCCGAAGTTCATCCCTGTCTTTACGGTTGGCCTAGTGCAAGTGTTCTAGATTACGATTATCGGCCGGTTAATCTCTCGGAGAGAGAATTTGCTTTTTTACAAGCTTGTGATGGTCGTTTAACCGTGGGAGCAATCGATGCTCAAGTTGGTTTAGGATTAACTGGTGTGCGTTCTTTACAACAGCGCCAACTACTGATTTTAAGTTAGGGAAAATTTGGGGATGTTAGAGATAGCGTCCCTTGGCAATGGGTAACTTTTAAACTAACTTGGCTAAATTTTGCCAAAAATTCTTTTTTCTCAACAATTATCCCCCTCTCTCCCCATAGTTTCAGCCCCAGAATTAACCGGGGCTGAATTATAATAGTTATATAGAGTGGACAAGGCTGATAAATTTCTGATTGGTCCGATTTTTACCCAGATCGGCAAACGGGAGTTTAGTCATTATCCCAAGATTCCGAGGCGATTAAGTCACCAATTTGATCCCTGAGAAGGTAGTCACACCGTTCTAGTTCACATTCAACACAAACCCACTCCCGAGGGGGAATGAACTGACAGAGGGTGTAGATCGGTTGGTGTCTGCTCACTACCCCCTGTTCTAAGCTAAACGGCGCTTAACCTGCATGATCCAATAGCTATAACCCTTTTGGAGTCTATATCGGTGATCCGAAGTAAAAGCCGTTTAGCTTACCATCTGACGGACTTCGTCCTTAATCATCCTGATAGAGTAAGCGGTGGGAGCGGTGGAGAAAGTTATGGCACTCATGGGAGATTTCCTGCAAGATCTACAAAAAAGTCTTATCAATAACTATACTCTAACCTATAAGGGGACAAAAGAGATTTTTTGCTGTATCGAGGATGACAATTTTTTATATATAGCGAAACCCTCTCCCCTCACCAGTTTAGGCTTAGGTTAAGAAAAGTTAAATTTATCGGCTAAAAGCTGTCGAGTCCCCTTATACCGAATCGGCTTTTTTAGCCGTCAGGAGTCAGGAGTCAGGAGTCAGGAGTCAGGAGTCAGGAGTTAGCTTTTTCTCCCTACTCCTCTCTCACCACTTCCCACTTCCCACTTAAACTAATAAATGGGGAATAAAAATAAAAGCCGCTACGAGTAAAGCGGCGATCGAGGCGATTAAAACGGCACCAGCGGCACAATCTTTCGCTATTTTGGCTAAATCATGGTAGGATTGCCCCACCGTCAGATCTACGACTGATTCTAGGGCAGTGTTAATTAATTCTAAGACCATCACCAGAGCGCAGGTAAGGGTGACAATCGCCATTTCCATGGCATTAACCCGCAAAAATAAGCCCCAACTAACCGCTACTAGGGTAATCAGGGTGTGAATGCGAAAATTTCTTTGACTAACAAAAGCATAACGGACTCCGGCCCAAGCGTAGCGAAAACTGACTAACAGATTCGAGGCGACTTGCCAAGCGTATTCTCTTTGACTGGGATTGTTGCCCTCACTAACCTGTCCCGATCGAGGGATAAAATTATTGTTGAGATAGGGATTAGATAGGCTGGTAGATTGGTTGGCTTGATGATAGTTTGTCTTCATATTCCTCAATAATGCTTGACAAAAATAACTAACTATGTATCGGCATTTCGACGGTTTTTAACAAAGTTTCCTGTAAAGATAGCATTTCTAACAGACTTGTTTCATCGGGATGGTCCCAACCCAAAAGATGTAAACAAGCGTGGGCAGTTAACCAGGCCAATTCTCGCGCCAAAGAATGATTTTGTGTTAAAGCCTGTTGTTGTGCTGTCTCCACAGAGATGATAATATCCCCCAAATATAAAGGTTCTGTCTCTAAAATGCCCTCATCCACTGGTAAATCCACTTCCAGAGCGGCAAAAGCGAGAACATCCGTCGGTTGATCTTTGTGGCGATATTGGCAATTATAGGTCTGAATTTCTCGATCGTCTGTTAAACGCAAACTTAGTTCATAACCGGCGGCAAGGGGGAGATAATCCGATAGATAGCCTAACCATGTCTCCAACCAATAGTGCCAAGTTTCCCCATCCACAGGACTATTTCCGGGATTAAAATAATTATCCTGTAGGCATAAATCCACCCCTAGGGGCAAAGTCTCACTCACCAGATTTCACCCTAGGGACGCGTCAGATAGGAAATACCGACAAAAAAGCCTAATAGGGCTGCTGTAGTCAAAAAAAAGTGTTTTAACGAGACGCCTTTTTTCTTGACCATATTCCGCATCGCCAGCTTGACGTAACTGGGTTGCGCTTCGGTGGCGGTTTCTACTGCGGGGTCAGTGGTGCTAACAGGTTCAGTCATCAGTAATTCCCCAGACAAAGATTGATCGCTATAAGTGTAACAGATTATTAAAAAAGTGCCAAAAAAATTCAAGTCCGGGGGAAAATCGTTCCCCTTCCGGGATAGTCAAAACCGCTCAACTCCCCCACACCCCACACCCCACACCCCACACCCCACACCCCACACCCCAGCAGTCTAACCATGTCTTCCCAATATCCCGAAAGCATCCAGACTATTTTTCAAAAAATTTGGGGCTATGATAGCTTTCGCTTTCCCCAACAGGAGATTATCGAGACGATTTTAGCGGCAAAGGATGCCCTAATTGTCATGCCCACGGGATTTGGTAAATCTATCTGTTTTCAACTGCCCGCTTTATTAAAAACCGGCTTAACCCTAGTGATTTCTCCCCTAGTGGCCCTGATGGAAAATCAGGTGGAGGAATTATTAGCTAAAAAACTACCCGTCGCCCTGATTCATAACGAAATCCCCCGACAACAGAGAAAGAAAACCTTAGCAGCGATCGCAGATCAAACCCTGCGACTTCTCTATCTTTCCCCAGAAACCCTCTTAAGTCCGCCCCTCTGGTCAAAATTAACCCTTCCCCACGTTAAAATTAACGCTCTCATCCTCGACGAGGCCCATTGTTTAACCCAGTGGGGCGATAATTTTCGTCCTGCTTACCGTCGTCTTGGGGCCGTCCGTCCCGCTCTTCTGCAATCGAAACCGGCCGGCAGCCAAATAGCGATCGCTGCTTTTACCGCCACCGCTAACCCCGCTACCCGTGAGACTCTCACCCGCATCTTACAACTAGAAAAACCACAACTTTTCTTAATAAATCCTTACCGTCAAAACCTTGACTTAAGCACCAAAATATGTATTAGCCCCGGTTGTCGTCGTCATCAACTATTAAACTTCCTCACCGGTCAACCTCGACAATCCGGCCTGATCTATACTCGTTCCCGTCGCCATAGTGAAAATTTAGCGACATGGTTGCAATCTCTCCATTATCGCACCAGTGCCTATCATGCCGGTTTATCCCCCTTTCAGCGTCGGGAAATAGAACAAAATTGGCTGCGGGGGGATTTAACTTTTGTTGTCTGTACCTCAGCTTTTGGCATGGGTATCAATAAACCCGATGTGCGTTGGGTTGTCCACTACCAACCCCCAGCTTTACTATCGGAATACCTACAGGAAATCGGCCGCGGTGGTCGCGATGGGGGTAAAATGCAGGCTCTCACCTTAATTAGTGAACCGACGGGATGGTTAGATAATAGCGATAAAAACCAGCAAAAATTCTTTAACTCCCAACAGGAGCGCCAATACCGACAAGCTTGGCAAATTTTAGCCCAAATTCCCCTAGAGGGCAAAGTAGAGGCGATTAGTGCCGAATTTCCCGATGGTGCGCTCATTCTCTCCCTTTTACACAGTCTCGATCGCCTAGAATGGCTCGATCCTTTTCATTATCGGCTTATTTATCCTCATAATTCAGCCAAGATGACTTTTAAACCCAGAAATGAGATATTTCCCTATCTCTATACCCGTCGCTGTCGTTGGCACTTTCTCTTAAATGCCTTTGGTTTTCAGGAAAATGCCGATAATTTTCGCTGTGGTCATTGTGATAATTGTCGTCGCAATCGACCTCTGGTAAGCTAGGAAGCGCCAGAGCAGGAAAGGGGTGAGAGCTTTTGTACTAAATTTTCCTGTCTTTTTTCTCCTCCTGTCTGGGATTCTCCTCAGCTAAGGTCAGATTTTTGATTTTTGCAGGAGATTTATAGCGGTTTTCACAGAAGTTAGTCCCGATTGAATCTATCAAGGGATTTACCATACCTTACCCGAAATAATAGTGAAATTTTGTGACAAAGTGCAGCCAGATATAAGAATCTTTGCTAGATTTCTAGAAAGCTTCTGTGATAAGTCTCCTTAAAAGGAGATTGTTTGCAGTAAGCTAATCTGGCTAACACGCTTTTGGGCGTGATATTGGGAAAAGTTCGGGCGATTGCGCCTAAATGGGGTGATATGCTAGAAGTTGACCTATATTGTTACTCTGGAGAGTGTTATACGGAAAGTCTCTTTATAAGATTTAGTTATACATCTTTTATGCTGAGACACAATAAGCAAATTGCTGCGAAATTGTAACATTAGCAAATCAATCTAAATTTTTATGCCATTTGAATTAATTATCACTTCCCTAATTGGACTATTTTCGGGCGTTATTTCACTTTATGCAGATCCCAAAGATAAGAAACATAAAATCTGGCAATTCATTTTACTAGCCTTAATAATTGTGAGTGCTTGTAGTACTGTATATTTTGGCTATCGTAAGGAGCAAGAATCTAAAGCAACAGAAGCAAAAAAAGATTCCCAGATCAAGAATCTGAGCGATAATCTATCTCAAGTTAATAAGCAAAACTCCGAGCTATTGCAAACTGTTAATATAATGCAATCAAAACTCGATGTAACAGGAAGTGATACAAAATTCATTCGCAATATTCTTGAGAAACTTGGATGGAGTCAGGAGAACATCAACAATCCGAATAAGGGTCAGATTGGTCAGAGTTTACAGGCTAGTCAGTCACTAAACAAAATTAGTGGAAATGCTGATCAAAGAAGAGGCATCACAGTACAGTATTTTCCCAAAAATGTAGATCCTAATATTGTGAAATCGCGGCTAGAAGCTTTGGGTGTTAAGCTAAATACATCTGCTTCCCAACTTCCAGGAGTACCTACAAATGCTATTTGGTTTGGTTCAGGAGTAGACATGAATACCGTAAAAGCAGTTGCCTATACATTGATTGGAGCAGGAGTTGAGTTAAAAATGATTCGCCAGTTCAATAATTCGCAAGGTCGAGAGTATTTAATCCAAGTGGGAGGAGATGGTGAATGCATAAATCGTCCAACCTTAACAGTAGAACGAATCAGAGCTATTCAAGAATTCCCAAAACAGAGTGAGGTCAAAGGTTGCCGAGCAGACTTCTAAGAGTATGTGTTGGAAGCCGTAGGGTGCGTTCCCTAAGGCGACTCCTACTGCTCCACCGATCGATTTTTGGGGAACGCACCATGCACATTGATTGCAGCTGTGGGTTAAAGTGCGATGCGGAAGGCACTGGGTAGCAGATCGCTGATCTTGTAGAGACGTAGTAGGATGGGCATTAGCTCATCCTACAGACCTGTGAGATATTATAGAGGGGTCTCCAGAAGTCAAATCGTAATCAGGAGTTAGTATATGCAAGCAATCCTTTTAAGCCGTGAAGAAGTTGCTCAACGTGCAGAGAAACTGTACGAAAGCAGAATCCGCCAAGAGGTGGAAGTTGAAGAAAACATTGGCAAGATGGTTATCATTGACATTGAAACAGGTGACTACAAAGTTGATGAAAATGGCTTACACGCTGCTGACTTATTGAGCGAGAAACACCCCCATGCTCGGCTCTTTGGGATCAAAATTGGCTACAACGTTGCTGCCGCTTTTGGTGGGGGTGTTATGGAGCGTGTAGTTAAGTGATTTCAGGTATTGTGGCTAATGGACACCCGCTTATCACTATCCCATTTCGGATTCCAAATCGCGCTGACTTTCCGATTGAGTTTGTAGTAGATACAGGATTTACAGATGAGCTTTGTTTACCACCCGAAGCAGTAGCATTACTGAATCTTCCTTTCAGGTACGATATGCGTGCGAATTTAGCAGACAACAGCCAAGTAATGCTGCCTCTTCACAAAGCAATTATTATCTGGAATGGTGAGGAGCGAGAAACTCGTGTATTTGCCACAGGGCGGCGACCCCTGGTTGGAACTGCTTTATTAGATAGCCATGAACTTGTGATTCAGTTTACGGAAGGTGGGTTGGTAACGATTGATGATTTGTAGTGCGATGCCGAAGGCACTGCGTAGCAGCACGCCGATCTTGTAGGGTGCGTTCCCTAAGGCGACTCCTACTGCTCCAGCGATCGATTTTTGGGGAACGCACCATGCACATTGATTGAAGCGCCGATTCAAATTTGAAGTGCACCACTGGGGGGCTTCCGATGAGGCGGCTCATCAGTAGTAGAGCGGGAGCACTTCGTTAGAATAAATCAGAGTATCATTAAGGCAAAATACTGAGTTGAGGTCAACCCTATGGCAGTTCGTCAACGGCGTTATCCCAAAGATGAGTTAGCCGAGCGAGGGCAAAAACTCTACGAATCTGGCATTCGGCAGCAAGTCGAAGCCGGTAATGAAGGTAAGATTGTAGCGATCGACATTGAAACTGGAGAGTTTGAAGTCGATGAAAACGTTGTGCCTGCAACTAATCGACTCTTTGAACGTCACCCCGATGCCCAACCTTGGATCATTCGTATCGGACATCGCGCTGTTTATCATTTCGGGGCACGGAGTTTGAAGAAAAATCCATGATGGAAGGTGTTGTAAATTTGCGGCGTGAAGCCACGCTAAGGATTGTAGTCGGAAACTCAAATCGGCAACTGCAAGCGGTTGACGCGGTGATTGATACTGGGTTCAATGGATTTTTATCTTTGCCCTCTACAATCATCGCTACATTAAATTTACCTTGGAGTGGTTCTGATTTTGTCACGCTGGGTGATGGCAGTGAAACTTATTTTGATCTGTACACTGGGACTGTGATATGGGATGGGCAGTACCAAGAGATTGATATTGCAGAATCAGAAACAGAGCCTCTACTAGGAATGGCGCTGCTTTACAGATATCGGTTGCAGGTCGATAACATTGAGGGCGGTAAGGTCAAGATTGAAGCCTTATGAGCCAGTGCTAGAAGAGATTCGGTGAGGCGCGGTCTAACAACGCAGCCGTAGGGTGCGTTCCCTAATATGGCTCCTACTGCTCCAGCGATCGATTTTTGGGGAACGCACCATGCACATTGATTGAAACTGTGGGTTAAAGTGCGATGCCGCTCCTCCCGCTCAAACCCCGGAACCCTCTGCTCTCGTTGGTCTGGGGGCCGTCGTCGCTCTGGGGGCTGGCTTCAAGCGCCGCCGCGCCTAGGCAGACAAAAACTAAGCGTTAATTGAAGGTATTACAACAGGATATCTGCAAGGGTCTCTTTTTTTGTGGGTAATTGTGAATTAGAGAAATTGACATATAATAAGAGCATAGAGCTAAATATACCTTTAAAATAGCTTTTCTCATGCCTACCGTCCTTCAAGTTGGGCCTTACAGTTTTATCTTTTTCAGTTCAGATCAACGAGAGCCAGCCCATATCCATGTCAAACGCGATCGCAAACTCGCTAAATATTGGCTTGATCCCATTACCTTAGAGAAAAACCGAGGATTCAAAGAACATGAATTAAACCAGATTGCTAAACTAATAACAGAACATCAACCCGCAATCCTAACCGCATGGCATGATTACTTTGACCCTTGAAACCGAGCCAATTGCCCATCAAGTGACCCTAACCGACGATAAATTAATAATCGACCTAGCCGACGGTCGCAGCATCACCGTTCCGCTAACATGGTACCCTCGTTTACTGCACGCCTCCCCCGCCGAGCGTCAAAATTGGCAACTCTTAGCGGATGGATGTGCTATCGAATGGCTCGATCTAGATGAGCATATTGGTATCGAAGGACTATTAGCTGGTCGGCGCAGTAGCGAGAGTTCACGCTCCCTGAATCGATGGTTAACAACTCGCAGACAAACTGTAACCGAGTAAATGGGGACAATGTTTCTGTTGTGCCACCCAAACTCCTCCATTCTTGCCCTGTAATTTATATCAAAATTTACTTAGGGTTTGCTGAATAAATCTAAAAACCTTGTTGGGTAAGACTTTTAGACTTTTTGTCAATCAAAAAGTACCAGGTATGGGAGTGATCAGGGGGAAAATTCTGGGACTTTTTCCCTAAAAATTAGGTAATTGGCCACCTCAAAACCGGTAAAACCCCACACCCCACACCCCACACCCCACACCCTGCCCCCACCGAAAAACTTTTTCAGCAGACCCTACTTAAACCTTGACAATGAGGCAGAGGCTTAACAACGAGCGATTGCGCTTTTCTTTGCGCTCTGCGATCAACCCTGCCAGATGGCAAATCTCACGCTTTTTTTGAAAAACACCAGTGCGATCGCTATCGCTGTAGGGTGCGTTCCTTAATGCAAGTCCTACTGCTCCAGCGATCGATTTTTGGGGAACGTACCATGCACATTGATTGAAGTTGTGATCCCAAATCCCGTTACAATAAAACGAGTAAAGACGAGGTTTTAGACCCGATTTTTTTGATACCATTTAGTGAATAATCGACCTCTGGTAAGCTAGGGAGCGCCAGAGCAGAGCGTTTGTACTAAATTTTCTATGTCTTTTTTCTTCTCCTGTCTCGGATTCTCCTAACCTAACGGAAGGTTTTTGATTTTTGCAGGAGATATATAGCGGGTTTCCCAGAAGTTAGTCCCGATTGAAACGCTGGCCTATCTAGGGGTTGCTGAATAAATCTAAAAACCTTGTTGGATAATATTTTTAGACTTTTTTGAAATCAAAAAGTACCAGCGATTGGAGTGATTGGGAGGAAAATTCAGGGACTTTTTCCCTGAAAATTAGGTAATTGACCGCCTGAAAATGGGTAAAACCCTACACCCCACACCCGTTACAGTAGAGCAGGAAGTCGCCTTCCCACCCCCTGCTTCAAAACCGGACTTACGACT
>NZ_JASJFB010000820.1:0-7342 GCF_030065455.1 Microcystis sp. M53602_WE12
AGAGCTTTTCGTAAGTTTTTCTTTTCTTCTAAGTCTAGGAAATCTTTGGCTGGCATAAGTAGGATTTTTCTCAAGTTACTATTTCTATTTTAGGTGGTTTAAGTGCGTTTTAGCTTATCATTCCTGAATCAGTTTGTTAATTAATCGAGCCGTAGGTTGGGTTGAGCTATCATTATTGCTCTGGTATTACCAATCGGCTCAAAAGGCGAAACCCAACAAACATTGTGAAAATATTCCAGGAAGTTGTTGGGTTTCCTTGCGTCAACCCAACCTACGAGTCTTTATTCAGTGAACAGTTAACAGTTAACCGAGGTAATATATTACCTCCATTCAACTGAGAAATTAGAACCTACTAATCGCAGATAAACGATTCTTCCGGGCAAATTTCCTTTAAAGAGAATTTTTCCGTTAATGGGGACTCTAGAAGGCATATCTCTCATATATACTAGATCACGACCTATTCCTCCAATACGTCCCTCCGATCCCGTCAATTGCTTGCCGGTAGAATCAATGATGATAGAGTATTGGGGATAAAAAGTAAGATCTCTGACTTCCCCTAAGTTTGCAACCATAAAAGTACAAACTACAGAATTATTGTCTTTATTACAATTCTGAATCTCGAAAGCAAAACCATTGCTTACACGTCTCAAATTACGGGCTTGAGCAATATCATCGTGATTCTGATAGAAGTTAGAAGATAAAGCTGTAGTTAAGGCTAAAATTGGTAGCCATCTGAAAAATCCTTTTTTCATCACCATTCGCTACTCAGTACATAAGTGTTCGCCCCCTCGCAGCTAGGTGAAGCAACAACCCAACCCAACACCAAAGGCGGATAGTAGAACAATACACACTCCCCCCCCACAAATGTATCAAAAGCTACAATTTAATAAATCTTTATATTTCTCTCCCTAGCTTAGGGGTTGACAGAGCAGGGAGTCTCAGGTGTTTTCCGCTGTTTTACTGCTTCTCAGACGAACTATCGTCTTCCTTGAGTTATTGTGGCGCGGTCTGTCGGATTCGTCTTTGCGTTCATCTCTGTCTCGAAGTTGTTGAAGCGGATTGGCTCTGTTATTCTTTGTGTGATAAGTTTAACTTATATAGTGGTGATCGATCTCTGTGTCCTTTGTGTCTCTGTGGTTAGTTCCACTCACTGCCCCAAGACTGTATCTCAGAATACATTTTACCCACCAAACCTAAGAGAGCTGCGGATTCTCTATTTTGTTATAATTAGTGTCATTCGTTCGGTTTTGGCAGGGAAAAATATTCCGACACTTGCACAACTCTGACAATGTTAAGTACCTAAGCAAAATTAATTACACATATCGTAAGGATTCAGGTCATACAAAAAGCAGTCAAACCCATGCTGTGTAAGCATTTAGGCGAATTATGGCCAAATCCTCATTCTCATTAAGAAACGCTGAAAGGCTTAATTTTCGTGCTTATTGAGAATGAAACTGTTAGTTTAGCGAGTTCTGAGATTTGAGAAGCCGCTCTGTGACTGCATTTGAGGCACCTGAATCCTTACCACATATCTAACCACCTCTTGCATGAGTGCCCATCTTCACTAGGAAATTTATTTGGCACGACTACTTATTGAATGAAGATGTAAGATAATGCACAACCAATGACTGGCGATATGGAATCACTACAATCCAAATGAAATGGCATCACTAAAATATTGAAATGTTTTCTTAAACTGATTATTATATGAAGGAGATTGTTTTTTATCGTACCCAGTCAGGAGCCAGCCCCGTTGAAGATTTTTTAAATTCTCTGTCTGGAAAACAAGCTCAAAAAGTGTTGTGGGTGTTACGCTTAATTCAGGAGTTAGATTCTGTCCCGAGTCAATACCTGAAAAAATTAGTCAATACTGATGATATTTGGGAAGTGAGGGTTCAGATTGGCAATAATATATTCCGTCTGCTGGGCTTTTTTGGAGAAAGTGATTTAATTATTTTAACGAACGGATTTGCTAAAAAGACTCAAAAAACACCATCCCAAGAGATTAATTTGGCAGAGCAACGAAAACGAGACTACTTGAACAGGAGATTCGACGATGAGTGATGTAGAACAATATATTAACAGGAGAAAACAAACTGACAGTCAATTTTGCCAAGGCTTCGAGTCTGGTTATCTCAGTTTCAAGCTGGGAGTTATCTTATCACAGGCAAGAGAAGAAGCTGGACTGACTCAGGAAGAATTAGCGCGTAAGTTAAATTGGGATAAAGCAACGGTTTTCAACCTAGAAGAGAATGTGGAATCTGTCGGTATTTCTACTTTAGAAAAATACGTCAAAGCTTTAGGAAAGGAACTTATTGTGGAAATAAGATAGCGGCTTCTGTAGGTTGTAGATTCAGAAAATCCCGTCCCGCACCAACTAGCTGATAGACTGGGGATAAGCTGTACTGAATTTAAACTGCGTATTGGAATTTTTAGTACAAATGCTCGAACTTTCTCTCCCTGCTCCCTTCTCCCTTGCAGTCTTAACGAGCAATTCAGATAGTCAACAGCTTAATATCCCTCCAGCCAATCAGTTCATCTCCCTGAATCGGTGGAACTATTAGCTTTTCTAGGTTTGGCTAAGGAACAGCCCAACCCAACACCAAAGCTGTACGACAATAGAGTACACACAAAACTAAACTAAGCTGTAGCCTAAGCTACAATTTTATAAATCTTTACATTATTCTCCCTAACCAGCGATTCAGATTTTGGGGTTTTTGGGGAGTTCAAGAGCTTGGACTTGTACAATAAGGTTGTACAAGTATCCCCTAAAAATCATGTTAAGCAAAGAAACCACCTACTCTCAGGCGAGAATGAATTTAGCGAGTCTCTTAGATCAGGTGTGTGACGAATCTCAAATTATCGTCATTAAGCGTCGCAATCAGAAAAATGTGGCCTTAATTGCTGAAGATGAGCTTTCCAGTTTATTAGAGTGTGTTTATTTATTGCGATCTCCAGAAAATGCCCAACGCTTATTTCGCTCTTTAGCATGGACCCAGACAGAAGATGCAACTCCTCAAACATTAGCTGAATTGAAAGAGGAGTTAGGAATTGAGTCCTAAAAGAGAAAATAAGCCAGATAAACCTAAAAACAATCCTATTCATGATTATTTGCCCGTTTTTAGTCCTGATTTCAAAGCAGATTTAGCTTGGTGGTATCGGAACGAACCGAAAAAAGGCGATAAAATCTTAGACTTAGTAGCAGATATTTTGGATGGCGATCCGTTTACAGGATTGGGTAAACCCGAACCTCTTAAGTATATTGCTGCCGACACTTGGTCACGACGGATCGACTTAGAGCATCGTTTGGTTTATAAAGTCACAGGAAATAAGGTTTATTTTTTACAAGCTCGCTATCATTATCAATCAGGCTAAACTCAGACAAACCCATCAAGAACTGTTACAGGAGAAAGGGGACAAAGAACTTAGTGAGTCCCCCCTCGCAGCTAGGTGAAGCAACAGGCCAACCCAAGACAGAAGGAGGACAGCGAAACAGTACACACTAAACTAAGTAAAGCTGTAGCCTATGTTACATTTTAATAAATCTTTACATTCCTCCAAGATTTAATCCTCATAAATGCGGCACTCTAAGGCATCGGGATTGGCTTCGCAGTAGGACTGAAGTGAGTTAGTCCCCTGTTTTTTGACCCGTTGATGGGAGGCTTCGGCTTGGAGTTCCTCCACCACATCCCAGGCTGCGGCGCAATCGGGAGAGATTTCACCCTTGGCCGCACAAATTGCCCGCGCGTCTTCCCGGGCCGCTTCAATTTCATCTTCAATGAACAACCGCTTGGGCTTTTCGACAAAATCGCTCTTGAAGAGAATATCACTGACAGAAATAATGCCCAGCAAAGTTTTGCCCTGAATCACCGGGGCGCGGCGAATGCGGGTTTGAGCAAATAACCGGGCTACATATTCCACCCCCAGTTCGGGATTGACGACCACACAGGGCTTGGCCATAATTTCGTAAACCCGCATAGTTTTAGGATCGTGGCCAAAGGCCGCCACTTTGTAAACGATGTCGGTTTCGGTGACAATTCCATAGGGGTCCTGTTCATGGCGCGGTTCGACAATCAAACCCCGCAGTTTTTTTTCTTTCATCAATTTCACGGCATCGGCAACCGTTGCCGAACCACGAATGGTGACAACGTTTTGGGTCATAATTTCTTGAGCTTGTAGCATAGGAGTTGGATGGTGTTGTTAAATTAAAGAACTGGTATAAACGCAAAAGTTGACTAGGGTTGTCCCGATAGCAATTTCCTAGACTCTTGTGGGCTGAGTGCCACTTTGAACACAGATGACAAAGACCAATGGGCGATCGCTGGTTGGGTTTGGGGCGGCACAGCCGCAGCTGTGTTCCCCTGAATGCCTGGAGCATAGGCCTCCAGCACAGCGCCATTTTGCCAACACATGGCGATGAAATAATCACACACTGGGCATTCCGTCTGAGCAACCTGCCGGGCCGGACACTTATATCCTGCGGGTAGGCGATCGCTCAAGAGCCGTTGAGCTACGCTGCCACAGTTGGGACACCGAATTTCTATAAGCTTGTTCATCGCCATACCTCAAAATTGAATAGTGGTGTGAGAAGGAAAGGGTTAAGGTCGGACGTTTGTCCAGAGTGGAAGACTATAATTGTCGTTCTACTGCAGCGGTAAATTCTTCATAGGGTTTAACCCCAACTAATGTTTCTATCAATTTCCCCTGTTTAAATACCATGACAGCCGGAATACTTCTAATCCCAAAGCGTTTGGCTACGGGTTTGTTACTGTCCAGGTCAAGTTTGAAGACTTTGGCGCGATCTCGATAGTCATCGGCCAATCGATCGATCAACGGTGCCACCAGTTTGCAAGGTCCACACCAGGTTGCCGTGCAATCTACCACCAACAGGGATTCACTCTTTAAGAGGGAATCGAATTCAGTTTCATCTTGAATAAATGTAGCCGTACCCATGTTTATATCTCCAAATTGATTTTGTGTAACTTAGGACAAATTCTCTGATCGCTGCGTTTTACAATAGAAATCCAGCCTTGACCCGCTCCTCATCTAAAAATGCTTGGCCTTTGACCCTTTAACTTTGTCCGCCTCCCGGGGGTATCGTCTATAGTTTGGTCGTCCCAGACATCGATGGTGACATCTAGTCCCTGCTCATGCGCGGGTTTTACTTTCTAAGTCGTCATCGGCTGCCCCCAATCAAAACAAATTTGCGACGTTAAGTTGCGATAATATGGTTTTGCAAGTTATTGCATTGACATCCCCTATGACAGCGACCCCTTCAAACGATTTATCTGCCTGGGAGCGGCTAGAACAAGGCAGACAAGCAAAAGCAAGCAACGGTGGTTATGCGGGCTACGGCTCCCCTGCCTTTGGACAACGATCGATCGATGGGGAATTAGTGGATGATCCGGAAGAGTGCCGGGTCATTGAACTGATTCGCCGTCATCACAAATCAGGGAAATCCTTGCAGAAGATCGCCGATTGGCTTAATGAACAGGGCTACACCACCAAACGCGGTCAACCATGGCAGCGTATTTCCGTAAAGCGGGTGCTGGATCGACTTTATGGAAAGGTGTCCAGAATTTCCGGAGTAACCCTTCAGGCCGACCAGAACCCGGAAGTACTCACCCCAGCGTCTGGTGATGCCGCTCCTGAAACCATTAGAGGCTGAATAACCCCTAAATGAAAAGCTTCAGGCTTTAACCTGTTACATCCCTCTATGATACACCGAAGTGGGTCTAAAATCTTTACGAGTTTAATAAAAACTGTAACAAAACGTTACATCTTTTAGGAAAAAGTTAAATGACGCTACACTTTGAGATAGTTTTAGAACGGGTTTTAGCAACTCTGAGAGTCTGGGTTCTTTGCCCAGTGGCTGTTCTGTCTATCTTGGCCTTTGCGATTGCGGGATGGTGCTGATGTCCTTTGATACACCTCTGAGTTGGGCCCCCGATCTGGAAAAAGCGATCAATCGCCAGCCCTTGACGGTGCCGCCAACCACTTCCCTGGCAGATGCGATCGCCATGATCGGTCAGGCCCATAGTCGTCTGTGTTTGCTCACCGATGACCTATCCCCTCTAGCTGCTCCGGCCGGAGAAGCGCGTGTTAGCTGTCTGCTGGTGGTGCAAGGACAAGAGTTATTAGGAATTTTGACAGAACGGGATGTGGTGCGACTCACCGCCCAAGGGATTAACCTGTCCGAGACAACCGTTGCCGATGTGATGGTACATCCCCTGATCACGTTGCCCCAGCAATCTGCTCAAGACATTTTTGCTGCCCTGTTTTTGTTTCGGCGCTACCGCATTCGCCATTTGCCGATTGTGGATGACCAAGGACACTTAATCGGGGTGATCTCCCATGAAAGTATTCGCCAGATATTGCGTCCGGCCAATCTGTTGCGGTTTCGTCGCGTATCCGATGTGATGACCAGTCAAGTGGTACAGGCCCCACTCACCGCCACAGTCTTGCAATTGGCCCAGTTAATGGCTGAACATCGTGTCAGTTGTGTGGTGATCACCCAGAGAAATTCCGAAGACAATGACTACCCTGTTGGTATTGTGACAGAGCGAGATCTTGTCCAGTTTCAAGCAGTTCAAATCGATCTGCACAAAACTAGGGCCCAGACGGTGATGAGTACGCCCTTATTTCTCCTCAGCCCCGAGGATTCCCTGTGGACGGCCCATCAGGAAATGCAAAAACGGCGGGTGGGGCGTTTGGTGGTTTCTTGGAACTGGGGTCGGGGGTTGGGCATTGTCACACAAACCAGTCTGTTAAGGGTTTTTGACCCGATGGAAATGTATGGGGTGATTGAAAATTTACAACAAACCATTCAACAGCTAGAGTCCGAGCGATCGCCCTTCCCTCCTTCTCCACCAGCGGACTTATTACCCCAACGGACCCGCACCCCATCAGAAAAAGAGATTGTCAGCGATCGCGAATTATTACTAGCCTTGCTGGACAATGCTTACAAAGACGTAAAGTATATGTTGGCTAACTTAGATATTGTCGTCGAGCAGCGGCGATCTTTGCTTCAATCTGTTCTAGATAAGCTTGCCCACCTCGGTCGTGAAATTAGCTCTTAGTAAGCTGTTCGTAATTTACATTGCTTGTTGAGAAGAGGCAAGAGGCAAGACCCCCTAAACCCCCGACATGGTAGGGTTGATTCATGAATCAACCCTACTATCAATTAACCCTACTATCAATTAACCCTACTATCAATAAAATTGGGCTCTTCGGGAATTGTTATGCAAATAATTAACTTAAAATAAAATTCGATGAGAGTACCTAAGCTCAAAAGTAGCTGAAATCCATACAGGGAAGGACTTAAGGCATCAACAGGTTAATA
>NZ_JASJFB010000583.1:0-2449 GCF_030065455.1 Microcystis sp. M53602_WE12
GCTGAATAATGGTAAAACCCTTTTAAAATAAGGCTTTTGACCTGTTAAAATCCGATGTTCATGCTGCGAAAATAGGATTGGGACATTCAAAAACCTTGCATTATCCTTCTTGTAGTACATAAACCGGTACAAAAAAAAAGAGGGCAACAAAGCCTGAAACGACCGGCTACTGACGACCGACGACCGACTCCTAACCCCACCAACAAACTTTTTCAGCAAACCCTAAATAAGCAATTCGACTCACCACTACTTCCAGATCGCTACCCCATAGTCTATCCCTTTCCTGGCGTTACTGGGTTTTCTGCGTTTGCTCCAGATACTTCTGCACACTCTGTCCCATCTGCACCAGATTCGGTTCAATCTTTTTGGCCAGAAGCTCTTCGACTAGGTGAACTAAGCGACTGAGCAAGAAGGGGGGCACACTGTGAACTGCGCTGAGGTCAATCCTCACTTCGACTCGGCTTTCCACCAATGTGCAATTGCCTCGATCCAGAAAGCGGTTCTTGCCAGCGCAAAACACCGCCTCTCGGTAGGCATGGGTTTCAATTTGCCAGTCTACAGTAAACTCATTGTTGTCCCAGATATCGTATTCCGTCCAAGTGAACAGTTCTTCACTCAAAAGTGCCCGAGCAGCGGCTGGGATGTCCCCACCCCCATGCCACTCCAGCACTAGTCGCACCTGTCGCTCCGCTTCCTGGCGAGACTTGAGTTGCAGCGATCGCACATTGGGCAGATACGGCCCCAACTCCATCAGCTTGTCCCGATAGGTGACATAAACCAAGGGTCGAGAAAACGACACCTGTGAATCAACGGAAATTTTGATCATCTTTGGGCTCCAACGGCATGGGGCAAGATATGCAGTTTAACGCGGGTATGAACTACTTGTACATCTTCAACCCCTATCCGCCCGAATACTCCGACCCCGTTTAACTCCTCCTTCCACGGCGTTCAAACAACCGTTCGACCTTGGGAATTAAGGATAAGATTCCCAAGGCTAAGAGAGTGCTGAGAATGGCCGTCGCTTCTCGCCCCATCCCTGCCGCTACGCCGATGGCCGCCGTTAGCCATATGCCCGCCGCCGTGGTCATCCCCTTAGCCTCCTCTTGGTGCCTTCCTATAATGATCGATCCGGCCCCAAGGAATCCCACCCCAGCGATCAAGCCCTGCAACACACGAGTTAAATCTGCGATCGATGCCCCAGATTGTTGAGGAATGAGGACGAAGAGTGCTGCCCCGAAAGAAACCAGCATATGCGTTCGCAACCCTGCCGCCTTGCCCTTGATCTCCCGATCGTACCCCAGTAGACCACCAAGGATCGCCGCAAGCAAGAAACGTAAAATGATGCGGATAATTTGAGCCACATCGGTGATCTCGGAGAATTCCGATAGCACAGTATTCCATATCACTTGCCACACACCCGTAGTCCCTCCTTACTTTGGCTGTACTTCATTCTACAAAGTTGGCTGTAATTTCTTTATTGATGTCCGATCGTTCTACCGATAGATTGCATCATCAATCGTGACTCGGAAAAACTCACCCTCTGACTCAAACCGCTCAGTGCCAAAGTACCATCCAATCCGCAGACGGGTCGGAATGGTATAGCCACAGAATGTGCCTTCTTCCTCTATAATTCCACCGAAGTCCACATAATGGGACTTAGACAAAAAACAAATCGATAAAAGCCTCAACTCCAATCCCCGCTTGGGATTTACTTCGAGAAGCCCAAAATCGCTGAAACCCAGATATATCAAGGAAAATCATAAATCGAGGTTAACCCTTTGTCCCGTAATGGTTTGAGCCTTTTTTGCTGACCGAAAACGCCTAAGTCCCATTAACATCGATCACTCGAATCGCTTCGCACTCGCAAAGATTACACTGGACTTTACCCAAACTTTCAAATCCCGAACAAGGGCAATCTGGTCGCGATTTGATGCCTCTACTGACTTGGTAGTTATGGCTGGCTCGTGAGATAGTACAAGATAATCCTTTACCTTGGCAGAAGCCTCTTCCACAAAACTCTCTAACTCCTGGAAGGGTCGCTCAGGGTTTTGGGGCAATTTTAGCGGTGATTGGTACACCCGCCTGTTTCCCCAAAACCCGAGGAAAATCCCAGGGCTGGCCTAAAGGCAAAAAACGGACTCCAAAAATCCCTTATCCTACGGTCAAAAAACGCTATTCTGCCCCGCCTAAATCGAAAAAGACCGCATCTTAATCCTTCATCCTGCTTTTTATCTCTTTCTCAGTCTTTTATCCCTAGCTGTGCCAATTTGGGCTGCAAATTAGTCTAAACAGAAGTTATGATTCTTATTTAGGGCTTGCTGAATAATGGTAAAACCCTTTTAAAATAAGGCTTTTGACCTGTTAAAGTCCGATGTTAGTGCAAGAAAATAGGATTGGGACTTTCAAAAACCTTGCATTATCCTTCTTGTGGTACATCGCTTGGTACAAA
>NZ_JASJFB010000569.1:0-3500 GCF_030065455.1 Microcystis sp. M53602_WE12
GCTTAATTATCAAACTGTTGCTAATCTTGAACCGACGAGATTTTTCTTGACTAAAAGTTCCGCAATTTGCACGGCATTTAAAGCCGCACCCTTGCGAATTTGATCGCCGCATAGCCACAATTCTAGACCGTTAGGATGGGAGATATCTTGACGAATGCGTCCCACTAATACTTCATCGCGACCGGTAGCATCAATTGGCATGGGAAAATAATTAGCGTCCCAATCTTCCACTAATTTTACCCCCGGAGCGGACTGAAGAATTTCTCTAGCCTTCACCACAGAAAAAGGCCGACTAAATTCTAGGTTAACCGATTCCGAATGGGCGCGCAGGACGGGAACCCGTACACAGGTGGCACTAACCCGCAGCTCTGGACAAGCAAAAATCTTGCGGGTTTCGTTGACCATTTTCATTTCTTCCTCGCAGTACCCCTGACCATTAATCGGGGTATTGTGGGGAAAAAGATTAAAAGCGAGGGGATAGGGGAAGGAATTAGTGGGAGGTTGTCGATTGTCAAGAATTGCTTGCGCTTGCTGTTTTACCTCCTCCATGGCTCGCGCTCCAGCACCACTAGCGGACTGATAAGTAGAAACTACTACTCGCTCGATCGCCTGTACTTGGTGGAGAGGCCAGATCGCCACTCCTAAAAGAATTGTCGTACAGTTGGGATTAGCGATAATGCCCCGGTGATTGTCCACACTGTCGGGATTGATTTCCGGGACAACCAGAGGCACTTCGGGATTCATGCGAAAAGCGCTGGAGTTATCGATAATCGTCGCACCCGACTCGACAATAGTTTTCGCCCAAACTTTTGAGGTGGCTCCCCCCGCAGAAGCGAGAACGATATCCACGTCCTGAAAAGAGCGCTCGTTTACCGCTTCGATGAGGAGACTTTCGCCCTGAAAATCGAGGGTTTTTCCAGCAGAACGCTCGGAAGCCAGTAATTTTAGACTAGCGAGAGGGAATTGACGACTAGCTAATAACTCTAGTAATTCCGTTCCCACGGCCCCGGTGGCCCCTAAAATAGCGACCCGTACTTTTTGACTCAAATTGTGTAACCTCCTGACGAGTTGGGTGATGATAATGGTCTGAAGAAATCGTTACAGTAAAAAATCTTTTTTGTCCGCCGAGTTATTCTCAAGCTTGGATTGATCGGCTTTTGATCAGCAAAATTTTCTGATTGGGCTTAACTGCCCCAAGGACGGAATAAATTAAATATACCCCATTGACCGCTAAAATAAAAAGATTGTGACAGCTTGGGGAGCAACTGCAGCTATTCCCCTAGAATATCATGAGCGGGACGGATCCACCGCAGGCGTAAACACCGCTCACCCTATTATAAACGTTCCTTGTCGTAAGAGCTAGAAAAATCAATGAAAGTTATTCAGGAAAAGCTTCCTGCCAGTCAGATAGGTTTAGAAATTGAAATTCCCGCCGAAACCACGAAAAACACCCACGAGAAAGTGGTAAATAATTTAGCGAAGTCGGCCAATATACCCGGTTTTCGCCCCGGTAAGGTTCCCCGTCAGATTCTTCTGCAAAGATTGGGAACTAAAGCGGTAAAAGCGGCGGTAATTGAGGAATTAATCGAAAATTGCCTCGAATCTGCCCTAAAACAGGAGGGGATCGAGTCCCTGGGTAATCCCCAGCTATTGTCTCAGTTTGAGGATTTGATCGCTGCCTATGAACCGGGTAAAGCTTTGACTTTTTCAGTTTCCGTGGATGTGGCCCCGACAATTATTCTCGGAGATTACGAAAATCTGAGCGTTACTGCCGAAGAAACCGTTTATGATCCCGAATCCGTGGAAAATTGGTTTAAAGAGCGTCAAGAACAGTTAGCGACATTGGTTCCCGTGGAAGATCGCGGGGCGCAGCTGGGAGATGTGGCGATCGTTGATTATCGGGGAAAATCCGCCGAAACTGGCGAAGATATCCCGGATATTGACGGCGAAGATCTGCGGGTGGATATGGAAGCAGGACGCTTTATCGAGGGGATGGTGGAAGGAATTATCGGCATGAAACCGGAAGAAGTCAAAGAGATGACTTTAACTTTCCCAGAAGATTATCCGAAAGAGGATGTGGCAGCAAAAGCGGTAATCTTTACAATTACGATGAAAGAGTTAAAGGCAAAGGAATTACCAGAGCTTGACGACGATTTTGCCCAAGAAGTCAGCGATCAGGAAACAATCGCCGAATTAAGAGCAAGTTTAGAGAAACGTTTCCAAGAACAAGCGGAGAAGGAAACCAAAGAAAGCATTTATGACGCTTTAACCAAGGAATTGGTCAAGGGTGCGACTTTAGATTTACCGGAGACGCTGATCGAAAAGGAAGTGACGCATATTTTGACCCAAAGCTTCATGGAATTTCAACAAATGGGGCTAGATGTCAACCAGTTGTTTACAAAAGATAATATTCCCAAAATGCGGGAAAACACCCGTCCCGATGCGATCGAAAGTCTGAAAGAGACTCTCGTGGTGCAGGAATTGGCTAAAGTCGCCGGCATTGAAGTCAGTGCCGAAGCGGTAACGGAAAAAATCGCTAAAATCATGGTCCAATTGTCCGATCGCGACATAGATAGGCAGCGTCTGGAACAGGTGATCACCGAAGAAATGCTGGCAGAAAACACCCTGGAATGGCTGAAAGAAAAAGCTACTATCACCCTCGTCCCCAAAGGTTCCCTAGAGGAAGAAACAAGGGAGGATGAGGAAACGGAAGAAACCTTCGCATTCACCGAAGTGGAAGTGTTGGCAGCTGAGGCTGAGGAAGAATAACCGTAAGGAGTTAGCAGTCGTGTTGGGGTGTTGGGGTGTTAGGGTTTTAGGGTGTTGGGGTATTAGTTGAATTCCCCCATTCCCCCATTCCCCCATCTCCTGATAACTGATAACCGATTCCTGCCAACCGGGGGAAACTTAGGGCATAATAGATGGACAGAAGTGCTAAAGATGCTTAACATTGGCCAATAAAAGCTCCACAGCCAAGCAAAACCCCTAAGATTGTGATAGCGGAACCGAAAAAATTATGCTCGAATCGAGATCACCTGACTACCCAATTACCAGTAATTGTCGCCCTGCTATCTACGCCAACACGGGGAGAAACTCCCTAGCTAACGTTTTACCCGTGGTAATCGAACAGTCTGGCATGGGTGAACGGGCTTTTGATATCTATTCTCGACTCTTGCGCGAGAGAATTGTCTTTTTGGGAACTCCCGTCGATGATCAGGCCGCTGATTCGATCGTCGCCCAACTCCTCTACTTGGAGGCAGAAGATCCCGAAAAAGATATCCAACTTTATATCAACTCCCCCGGTGGTTCCGTTTATGCCGGACTAGCTATCTACGACACCATGCAACAAATTCGCCCCGACGTGGCGACAATTTGTTTCGGTTTAGCCGCTAGTATGGGAGCATTCCTGCTTTGTGGCGGCGCAGCAGGTAAACGGATGTCCCTACCCAGTAGCCGGATCATGATTCACCAACCCCTCGGCGGCGCCCAAGGTCAAGCTA
>NZ_JASJFB010000040.1:0-34299 GCF_030065455.1 Microcystis sp. M53602_WE12
AACTGTGGCAGGAAACCCCGTTAAAACCGCCGCCGATGTGCAGCAAGGTGTAGAAACCAGTGCGATCGGTGGTAATCTGGAAATCGAGATTAACCGCAGGGGTAAACAACAAACTCTCACCGTTCAACCGGGGGTTTTTCCTAGCAAAACTAGCGAGTGAACTACTTTCAACCGGTCAAGGGGCGACCCCTTACCCTAAACTGGGAGGAGAGAAAATAGCAGCGGAGCGATCGAAATTGAGGCAGCGGTTACAATTAAAACTATCAATTGGGCGCGGGGCTGCCCTTCTAATCGGTTTGCTGGGATTAACGGCCTGTCAACCGCCTGATCCGCCGACAATTTCGCCGACAGAATCGCCTAAAATTGAGGAAACTGGCCGCTTAATTCTCAATAATGCCACCTTAGAACAGGCTAACCCCTCCGGACAACCCCTCTGGAAAATTCAAGTCAAAAAAGCTACCTACACCCAAGACCAAAAAATCGCCCGTCTGGAAAATATCAAGGGTAATATTTATCAAGATGGGAAAGTAGTTTTACAGGTTAGTGCTGACCGCGGTGAAGTCTATAAGGAAGGCCAGGAAATTCTCCTCAAAGATAATATTGTGGCTGTGGATCCCCGCAATAAGGCCATTATTAACGCGCCGGAATTGCGTTGGCTACCCAAGGAGGGTGTTTTAATCTCCCCCAAAGGGATCAAAGGTAGTCATCTACAACTAGAAGCTAAGGCGCGCCAAGGACGCTACGACACGCGCCAAGAAAAACTAGAATTACAAGGTCAAGTGGTGGCTACCGCCAAGGAATCCCGTGTTGTCCTGCAAACCGAGCGCCTGTACTGGGAAATTCCTCAACAAGTCATTAGTACCGATCAAAAAGTCGCTTTTGATCGCTATATTAGTAAAACTATTATCGATCGCCTTACTGCTATCGGCGGTCGTTGGGAAAGAAAAAATAATCAGGTTATCCTGCAAGAAAACCTCGAATATCGCTCTTTAGAACCACCTTTACAGATTTCTGGTTCTCAGGCAATTTGGAACTATCAAAATCGTACCCTAACTTCCGATCGCCCCACGGAAATTTTTCAATATCAAGATCAAATCACTATTACTGGTAATCGTGTGGTGGTGGAATTAGGCAATCGTATCGCTTATCTCAAGGATGGGGTTAAGGGAATTAATCAGAAAACTGGGGCGCAATTGTATAGTCAGATCTTAACTTGGAAAATGTCGGAAAAAATTGTCGAGGCCGAGGGGAATATTATCTATGAACAACAGGAACCAAAATTTAATCTCACTGGCGATAAAGCGATCGGAACTTTAGAAGATAATAACATTGTTGTTAGTAGTAGCTCCCCCGATCGAGTTGTCACCGAGATTTATCCCCGTTAACAGGGAAAATTAGCCAAAAAAAACTCTCCCCAAAAAAGGGAGAGAGGGGGGGGAAATATTTAGGGTTTGCTGAAAAAGTTTTTCGTGGGGACAGGGTGTGGGGTGTGGGGTGTGGGGTGTGGGGTTCACCCCAATGGTCGGCACTTTTTGAGGGAAAAAAAGTTTAAAAACCTTATCCAACAAGGTTTTTAGATTTATTCAGCAAACCCTATTTAAAACCTTACCATTTGAGCAGGTTAAACTGTTCCATATCGATCGTGTCGCGGTTACGATAGATAGTCAGGATAATCGCTAAACCCACGGCTGCCTCGGCTGCCGCTACGGTAATCACGAAAATAGTAAAAATTTGGCCTCGGATATTAGCGGGGTCAAGATAGTTGGAAAAACCCATTAAGTTAATGTTAACGGAATTGAGCATCAATTCGATCGACATTAAAACCCGGACGGCATTGCGACTGGTGACTAAACCATAAATTCCGATACAAAATAAAGCCGCCGCTAATAACAAATAATACTCTAACTGAATCTGCATGATACCTCTTTCTTTGGTCTTATTTAGGGGCGGTTAATTCTCTAGGTCGTTCGGGTAATGTTAAGGCTGTGGCCGTAGGTTCTTCAGCTTTCAGGGTGGGGATAAGGTCACGACGAGCTAAAATAATTGCTCCGACCATGGCCATTAATAATAGCACGGAAGCTAATTCAAAGGGTAGCAAGAAATCACTAAAGAAATGCTTACCGATTTCTACTAAAGTATTAGTCACTACTGCGGGAGAAGTGCTAGAAATTGACCAAGGCGTGATTAAAACCATGGTCGATAACAGGACAAATAAACCCACACAAACTAAAGCAGTAGATGCCCGACGAATCCAACGTTTAGGAATATCAGAAAAGTCCTCTTGCTTGTTAACAAGCATAATGGCAAAGAGAATTAAAACGTTAATTGCGCCCACATAAATTAGAATTTGTGCCGCCGCTACAAAATCAGCATTTAGTAAGAGATATAAACCGGAAATGCTGATAAAAACACCACCCAATAAAAAGGCGGAATAAACGATATTAGATAATAGTACCACGCCTAAAGCTGTCCCGATTACCAGGGCTGCTAAAATGCCAAAAGATACTATTTGAACGCCCTCGGCTAAATTCACAGTAGTTTCATCTCCTTTTATGCTTGAGAGTTATTAATTATTAGTTATCAGTGAGGGATTGGGTGATGGGGTGGTCACTGCGTGCGCGTTGCGGGGGGGATTGGGGAGAAAAAGCTGTCTCGGAGCCCCCTAACTGCTAATTAATCGGTAATTTCTTCTGGACGTTTACCGGCGCGTTGACTACCGGCGGGTAAATCGTGGGGTTCGATGACACCTTTAGGCAGATAACCTAATTCCCTCAGAGGTGTCACCATCGGGTCTTGGGTGACTTTGTAGGGTAAACGGCCTAGGGCGACGTTATCATAGTTTAATTCATGACGATCATAGGTCGCTAGTTCGTATTCTTCGGTCATCGATAGGCAATTAGTCGGACAGTATTCCACACAATTGCCGCAGAAAATACAGACCCCAAAATCGATACTGTAGTGTTTGAGTTCTTTCTTTTTAATTTCCTTGTTAAAAGTCCAATCCACTACCGGTAAATTAATCGGACAAACTCGCACACAAACTTCACAAGCGATACATTTATCGAACTCAAAGTGAATTCTACCCCGATAACGTTCCGAGGGAATTAACTTTTCGTAGGGATATTGGACGGTAATCGGACGACGACGCATATGATCAAAGGTAACGGATAAACCTTCGCCGATGTATTTCGCCGCTTGAATGCTACCTTTGGCGTAATCGCTGACTTGTTTGAGGATGTTAAACATGATGGTCAGAGGGGTAGTAGGTTAACAGGGCAAAAACGGGAATTAACCGCCAAAAGCAAAGGGAAAAGCTAGTTTTAGGGCGGCGGTAAGTAGTAGGTTAACTAAAGATACTGGTAGGAGGAATTTCCAGCCTAAATCGAGTAATTGGTCAATGCGAACCCGGGGTACGGTCCAACGCAAGAGAATAGCGATGAAGATGAGAAAATAGGCTTTTAATACTGTCATCGTAATCCCTAGGGAAGCGGTGATAATTTGTAGCCAAGGATTGGTTTCACTCACTCCCAACCAGCCGGCCAAAGCATTGACGGGGATAGGAAATTCCCAACCGCCAAGATAGAGGACGGCGAAAACTAGGGCCGACAGCACGAGGTTAACGTAGGAACCCACATAAAAGAGAGCGAATTTCATCCCCGCGTATTCGGTTTGATAACCGGCGACTAATTCCTCCTCCGCTTCCGGTAAATCGAAAGGCAGACGTTCACACTCAGCTAAAGCGGCAATCCAGAAAATCAGAAAACCCACCGGTTGGCGCCAGATATTCCAGCCTAAAATGCCATAACCGGATTGTTGTTCGACAATATCAATGGTACTGAGACTATTAGACATCATCGCGATCGCTAATACCGATAAAGCCAAGGGAATTTCATAACTAATCGATTGCGCCGCCGCCCGCAGGCCTCCCAGCAAGGAATACTTATTATTCGAGGCATAACCCGCCATTAATAAGCCAATGGGGGCAATACTGGACAAGGAAATCCATAAAAAGATACCTACGTTTAGGTCAGTAATCACCAGATTTTGACCGAAGGGGACGATGAGATAGGAGACAAACACCGGCATCACCACCAAAATCGGCCCGAAGAGGAATAACCAAGGGTCAGCCTTAGCGGGGACGACATCTTCTTTAAAGACTAATTTCAGACCGTCGGCGACCGGTTGTAAAACGCCCAAGGGGCCTGCGTATTCCGGCCCGATACGCTGTTGGACGGCGGCGGAAATTTTTCTTTCTAACCAGACGCAGACTAAAACCCCCACCGTGGCGGCTATAATCATCAGGAACATGGGTAAAGGCATCCAAATCGCTTTAGCCAGTCCTCCACTTAATCCCAGGTCTGTTAGGGATTTAATGAAACTTTCTTGTAAATCTATGCCTTGATTCATATTTGGCGATCGCTGTACTGTCGATAGTTCGGCATGGTCTGAAGATTTTTAAGCAAATCTTATAGCCTAGTATACAGTTAGTCGGTCTGAGGGTTATCAGTAAAGTGACAAAGGCTTCAACTCATTAGCAGCCAAGAGAGTCAAGCAATCTTGATTCCCCCGCCGAGAATAGGTATTAGTCAATAGTTAGACTCTGAATCTATCAATGTTCCCAGCTGTTTCTTAGCGCCGACAACCTCAGCTAGTGACCAATTATTCACAGGAAAAAAATCTAGATAACTTACCGTTTAGGCAGTTAAAGCAGCTCTCCAGTCCCTTGTGCGATAAGTTTTACCGACTGTTAAAACCCAGTTATCGAGCGTTTCTGGCCACTCCCCGCTATTTAGGGTAGGCTGAAAAAATCTAAAAACCTTGTTGGGTAAGACTTTTAGACTTTTTGTCAATCAAAAAGTACCAGGCATGGGAGTGATCAGGGGGAAAATTCCGGGACTTTTTCCCTGAAAATTAGGTAATTGGCCACCTCAAAACTGGTAAAACCCCACACCCCACACCCCACACCCCACACCCTGCCACCAGGAAAAACTTTTTGCCGCAAACCCTATTTATTATGATAAGCCGCCTGTAGATCCCGAATCGAAAACAAAGCTTGAAACTTTATTCCCTGAGATTGGTAAAATTCCGCCCCTCCTTGCTCTCTATCCACCAAAGCAATGATTAAATCTACTTGATAACCGGCATCGCGTAATCTTTCTACCGCTACCATGGCACTTTTGCCCGTTGTCACCACGTCTTCGAGGACAACCACCGCGGCACCCGGGTTTAAAATCGGCCCCTCGATATAAGCCATGGTTCCGTGACCTTTTGCCTCTTTGCGGACAATTAAAGCTGGAATCGGACGATTTTCGTAGGCAGATACCACAATAACGGCGCTGACAATCGGATCCGCCCCTAGGGTTAATCCTGCCACCGCTTGGGTATCTGGAGGCAGTAGCGACAGCAATAAACGCCCCACGGCTAAAGCTCCCTCAGCAGTGAGGGTAACTTGTTTGCCGTTGATATAGTAGCTGCTTTTTTGTCCTGAAGACAGGGTGAAATCCCCCTCTCCATAGGCAAGACGGACAAGAGCATCGAGGAGAAATTGACGCAGGGAAGCAGTATCGAGATTCGCTACCGAGGAATTAGCCATATTTTCAGGATTGGGAGCCTGACTGACTCCAAAATTTCGGTTACAATTAAGCCAAAAGTCATTATATATTGACTCGATCGCTAGTATTGATTTCTTTCTCATCCCATTGACGCGATTTTTTAATTAACCCTATCCCTGTGAGGAGATTTTTAGCCATGCGCGCTCAATTTTTACTTCCTTCCCTGTTTTGTTTCACCGGTTTAGTCTGGTTGAGTCCGCCTAGCGCGATCGCCGAAAGTTCACCCGCCACCAATCCTGCACCGGTAAAAACCCAACAATTGCAACTTGTCCCCTCTCCCGATACGGCGGTGGGATTTAATAATATTCCCGGTTTGTTTAACCGCGCTGTTAATAACAATACGGGTCGTTTCTACGACTACACCAACATTTTAGGACAGTTCAACTCTCTTTTTGGTTGGCGTACTTTTCCCCAAGGTTCCTATTTCGATAATATGATTACCCGGGATGCCAAATTAACCGAAACTTTATACTATGATGTCATGCAACAGCAACAGTCTGGGCCTTTAATTCGCACCCAAGATTTACCCAATCCCTTCGATACTTCCCTACAGGAAAATCCCAGTTATTTAAGTCCTGGCGGCTTTTAATTCGCCAATTCAACTCGGAATTGGCGAACAATGTAATGGGTCGAGAATCTTCTTTGAAGGTTCCCGAACTGCGGCAAGATGCCTTTTTAAGTTCGATCGAAGCTCCTTGAGAAGCTAAACTCTCACCCATTTGGCAATATCAAGGGTTTTGTCATAACGATAGCTCATGCCATCATTGGCAACAATTATTTGACCTCGACTGGCTTTATTTTTGATGGTACTTAAGCTATAGTTGGTCAGTTTTTGCATTTCTTGATGGGTAAAATTGTCTTGATTGTTAATTTCAGAGACAATTTCTATCGTTTCATCAACGGTTTTGGCATTGTTAGAATGAGTTGCAATCGCTGCTGATGGATGATAGTCTTCCATTCTCATTAAACGCCAAGTAGAATCCTCGGAAAGTTCCAAAACCTTTTGATGGTAGTTAAACAAACTTTCTCGATGTCCGACACTAATAAAGGTCTTTCCAGTTTGTTGTAACTGTTTATATAAATGATCTTCATTTTTTAAATCTAAAGCACTGGTGGCTTCATCTAAAATCACAAAATCTGGCTGATTAACGAATAGTCGCGCAAAGGCTAGACGTTGTTGTTCTCCTAAAGATAAAATATTTTCCCAATCCACTTCCTCATCAAAATTTTTGATGCGATTAAGAACATCTTGCAGGTTAACTTCTTGTAAGATTTCTTTTAATTGGGTTTCACTCATCTCCGTTGTCGTTTGAGGATAAATTAGCTGTTCACGCAAGTTTCCTAAAATGATATAAGGACGTTGGGGTAAAAATAATAAATCGTCGAGGGGAGGTCGCACCAAATGACCTGTCCCTGTATTCCATAACCCAGAAATAGCGCGTAAAAGAGAACTTTTTCCTCGACCACTTGGCCCAACAATTAATAAACCTTCCCCTGGTTCAACGGACAGGGATAAATGTTCGACAATCACTTTAGCGGCATCGGGAGTTTGTAAGGTGACATCATCAAAAGCTAGATTGTTATCTTCAATGACTTTAATGGTATTAACTGGGTTGGTTTGTTCGCTTACACCCTCTAAAGCTTGGTAAAACTCTTCTAAACGTTCAATATAATTAATAAACTCACCGGAGCGTCCAAATTCATCCACTAACACGGATAAGGCTGTGGAAAAGAAATAGCAACAATAGCTGGCTTGATTAACTTGTCCAAACTCAATTTCACCACTAATATATAATGGGGAAACAATTAAGAAGGGGAAGATTTGAACCATGGATTCATAGCCGCGGTTAAAAAATTCTTGGTTTCTTTCCCAATTAATTTTTTCAATTATAATTTTAATCACCTGATTGAACTTCCTTTGAATAATATTTAACTCTTTTTCTTCCCCTCTAAAAAATGCAATTGATTCGGCGTGAGTCCGAACATGAGTAATGGCGTATTTATAGGTTCCTTCGGTTTCTAATTGTTGTTTACTGACTTTATTTAATTGTTGAGTAATATAGGTAGCAAGAATATTTCCAATAATCGTATAAACCAGCAGCACTATAGAAATGGTTTTAGAAATTGACCAAAGGATGACAATAAAAACCAGCATCTCCATAACTTTTTCAACACAGGTTGTTAAAAAGTCCATCGTTGTTCTGGTGATGGGTTGAATTTCTTGGGATAAACGTTGATCTGGATTTTCAATATCTCCTTTAAAATTGATTTGATAATAAGCACGATTTTTAAAATATTTTTGCAAGATACTACTATTGATCCATTGATACCAATCCAGCGCAATTAGTTGTTTAAGAAACTTGGACAATCCTCCGAAAAACGTCATGCTGCCTAGGGTAATCCCATAAATAATGACAAGATGAGTTAATTTTTCTACATCCCTAGCTTCTGTGAAGGTAATTAAGTCTCTAAAAACAAAACTATTAAACGCATTAAGACCTACTAATCCCACTAATAATAAAAACAATAAAACGAGCATTCCCCAGGAACGAATAATCTGCGAAAAAGCTCTATCCTGGTGTTCTTTCGGATACCAATAAACTTGAATAAATCTTAAAAATTCTTGAAGAGATTGATTGAAAGTTCGGGTATCTTCTTTGAGATTTATACTATCTGAGGTTTTTTCTGCAACATTCATAGGATTCTCCTTGGGCTAAAATGGTGACATTATAACTTTGAATGTCTATCTCTTGAGTTAGACATTAATTCAGCATACCATAAAAATCTGCATTGTTATCAGAAATTCTATTACTACTATTTTCTAGATTTTTTACATATCAGTAATCAATATTAACCTATTGTTTAGGCATTGGAGCAGATTCATAATCGTTTGATAATTTTGGCAGGATTACCAGCAACAACAGTAAAAGGTTCTACATCTTGTGTCACCACCGAACCTGCTCCAATAATTGCTCCTTTCCCAATCGTAACCCTTTTAAGAATCGCAACATTAAATCCAATCCAAACATGATCTTCTATCACCACTGGTGCAGATTTTATATCAAGATATTTAGCATCCTTAATCAGATTATTTAAAATGACGACTTCCACAAATTATTTCTGTCTTAAAACATAATTTAATGAATGAGCATCGGTATCATAAATATTGACATCATCGGCAATTATAACTTCATTGCCAATTTTGATAGAATTTGCTGATCTAATTCCAGTTTTCTCACCAATATAACAATTTTTACCGATTTCTATTTTTCCATCATGGGTAAATAAAAACAATTCACCTAATATTATGGTATTTTCTCCGATAGTAATTAAACTTTTATCTACCCTATAATTTTCACACTTTCCGATAAATTTTACGGAACTGTGAACCGTGGCATTTTCGGAAAGTTGTTTACGTTTTTCGATTCGTTCTTGTTCTTCTAAGAATTTTGAAATTAATAAATATAATTTATGTTTTAAGTTAAACATAACATTTCCCTCTTAGAATTGATGCTCTGGATATTTTGAATCTGGGTATGAGATAAGCTGTGCAATTCAGCTTATGGAGTGTGATGAAATCGATCATTTATTGTGTTAAAAACCCAATTTTAGTAAAATATTCAAAATAAGTTTTTAACAATCTGTCATCAATTTTTGGAAAATTAAAGGCTGTACCCTTTAACCCCATTACCGTATTTTGAGCATCAAACTGGGGGGGATAACCTGCGGATAAATTTTCATCTGAAAAATTATCTAACACCGGAGATAAAGCATTATCTGTATTAATTTTACATTGTTCTGTTAAATGTGATCGCCATTTTTCAAAAGAAACCAACTGCAACGGATAACCCATTTCCCGAACACAATCAAATAAGTCACGATTTAAGGTTGGGTGAGAATTCAACAAATGAAATGCTTTCCCTAAAGAGCTTTCTTGACTGGCTAAATGTATAATTGCACCACTCACATAATCCACAGGAGTGAGGTCTTCTGTACTATCGCCAAAATCAGGAATCATTCCTAATTGAATACAGCCTTTAATCATACGACAAAACAAATCTTCTCTATTACAAATTCCAGTTTTACTATGTCCAATAATTCGAGATGCTCTGAAAATTGTCATCGGAAGTCCCCGTTTTCCAGCTTCCATGATTAATTTTTCAGCGACCCATTTACTTTGAGTATAACCGGCATTGAGTCCATGATTTATACCCAGGGGATCAGATTCTTGAATTAAGTTTCCTTGAGCATAACTGGGGGAAAAAACAGAAATCGTCGAGACAAAATGGACAGGTTTGGTTTTAATTAAGCAGGCTAATCTCAAGATTTCTGCTGTTCCTAAAACATTAGTGGGTTTCAGTATTGAATAGGGATAAATTGCATTAACCCAAGCTCCATTATGATAAATCACATCAATTTGATTGGCTAATTCCAGAAAATCAGGTTCACACATTCCTAAACGTTTTTGGGATAAATCACCAATAACAGGAATAATACGAGAGCTTTTCTGTTCATCCCATAATTGAAAGGTTTTTAATTTCTGGTAAATTTTCGCTTGAGCTTGTTCTAAACTTTTGTCTCGAATTAAACAATGAATATTAGCTTCTGTTTTGTCCAACAATTCAGCTAATAAATGAATTCCGAGAAAACCCGTAGCTCCTGTTAGCAAAATATCAGCAGGTTTCTGAGGAAAGAAAGTCAGAATATTCGGCGGTTGAATGGTGGGATCTAGGGCAATTTCGACTTGCCAATCTGGGATTTGATCACTCTCAATTGTATCAGATAAATTCAAGTCTAAATTAGAGGATAATCCTGCTACCGTCGGTTCTGAAAAAAGATTGTTTAAAGGAATATTAATAGCTAATTGTTCTCGCAGTCGAGAAATCACTTGGGCAGCTTTTAAAGAATGACCACCTAAGTCAAAGAAATTATCGAAAATACTAATTTGCTTTAACCCTAAAACATCTTGCCAAATCTCAGCAACAATTTTTTCCGTAGCTGTTCGGGGTGTAATCATCGTTTTTTGATACTGACTTTCGGTGGGTGCGGGTAAAGCGTTACGATCAATTTTCCCACTGCTCATTAAGGGCAATTCTTGAAGCTGTACAAAGAAAGCTGGAATCATATAATCTGGTAATTTCTGTTTAAGAAAACTCCGCAATTTTGCAGGATCAATGGATGGATATTTTGTCACAATATAAGCCACTAATTGTTTATTATTTGTTTGATCTTCTCGAACAATTACCGCCGTCGCTCGGACATCTGGGTATTCAGTTAATACGGCTTCAATTTCGCCAATTTCAATACGAAACCCTCGAATTTTAACTTGATTATCAATGCGTCCTAAAAACTCTATATTTCCATCGGGTAAATAACGAGCTAAATCTCCAGTTTTATAGAAACGTTGATATTCTGATGAATTAAAAGCATGAGTAATAAATTTTTCACGGGTTAAATCATCGCGATTGAGATAACCTTTGGCCAAACCTAAACCTCCAATTAACAGTTCTCCTGGTATTCCAATGGGGACTTGTTGCAAATAGCGATCACAAATATAAACCTGTGTATTTGTAATCGGTTTACCAATGGCAACAGAATGAATTTGAGCAATTTTATGAATGAAATTGGGATTAAAAACTGTGCTGGTTATCGTCGCTTCTGTCGGACCATAAGCATTCAACCAAGTGATATCTTCTCGTTGACTATTTGATAGTATTTTTTGCCATAATATTAATCGCTCTGGTAATACTTCTTCACTTCCTGTAATCACTAAGCGTAGGGTTTCAGGTAAGGTTATTAAAGTTTGAGATAAATCTAATACCCATTCATGCCAATAAGTAGCCGGAAGATTAATGACTGTTAAACACTTTTGCTGAATAAATTGAGTAAAATCAGCTAAAGAAGGGAACATTAATGCAGGACGCATAACTAAAGTTGCACCCGTTAAAAAAGTTGGATAAATTTCTTCAGCAGCTACATCAAAGGTAAAAGAAGCAAATTGTAAAATTCGATCACGACTTGTTAAATCATAGACTTTAATGATTCCTAAACTATGATTAACTAAACTTTGATGTTCAATCATAACCCCTTTAGGAGTGCCTGTTGAACCAGAGGTATAAATAATATAAGCTAAATTATTTGGCTGAATAGGGTTAACTAAATTGTTTTTGCTTTGACTAGCAATTGAGCTTTCTTCAGTATCCAGACAAACCACTTCTGCTTGATGATCACGGAATAAATTAACGAAGGTATTTTGAGTGATTAATACCGAGACTTGAGCATCATTTAAGATATAGTTTAAACGCTCTTGGGGATAATTGGGAGCTAGAACAAGATAAGTACCACCCACTTTAAGAATTGCCAAAAAACTGATAATAATAGATACAGATTGTTCTAAACAAATTCCCACTAACGATTCAACTTTAACCCCCTTAGATTGGAGATAATGAGCTAATTGATTGGCACGATGATTTAAGTCTTGATAGGTGATTTTTTCCCTGCACCATTCTATTGCGATCCCATTTGGATTTTTTAAAACTTGATGTTCAAATAATTCATGAATACAAACCTTTGGATTTTCAGCAATATTAGTCTGATTCCATTGAGCTAATAACTTTTGTTCTGATAAAGGTAAAATAGGTAATAATTCAATCGATTGTTCAGGATTAATGGCAATTCCTTCTAACAAGGTTTGAAAGTGGGTAATCATGCGTTCAATCGTGTCTTGATTAAACAACGCGCAATTATAATCAAAAGAGCCGACTAAACCCTCCGCCGTTTCTTGCATGGCTAAGGTTAAATCAAATTGAGCAATTAAAGCATTCATCGTAACGGGAGTTAATTTTAAATCCGCCATCGAAAAATGATTAATGTGCAGCATATCTTCCCAAGAAAACATCACTTGAAATAAAGGACTATAACTTATATTTCGTTCAGGATTTACCACTTCCACCACCTTTTCTAAGGGTAAATCTTGATGTTCATAAGCTTCTAAAAATGCTTGTTTAACTTGATTTAATAAAGCTTGAAATGAGAGATTTTCTTTAAACTGAGTCCGAATGGGTAAGGTATTAACAAAGCAACCAATTAAGGGTTCAATTTCAGGAAAATGTCGATTGCCACTGGGAATCCCAATCACAATATCTTCTTGACGGCTATAGCGATATAATAAAACATTAAACGCCGTTAACAGCGTCATATTCAAAGTAGCGGTTGACGTTTGGCTAATATTTTTCAGGTTTTGGCTTAATTCTGGACTTATTTTAAATGTACAATTATTGCCTTTAAACGTTTGTATGGGAGGACGAGGATGATCAGTGGGAATTTCTAATAAGGGTGGAATTCCGGTTAATTGTTGTTGCCAATAATTAACTTCCTGGGTGAGTTTATCTCCTTGTAACTGTTGTCTTTGCCAAACGGCAAAATCACCATATTGAATAGGTAAATCGGGTAAAGGATTAGATTGTTTTTGTAAAAAAGCTTCATATAAATGAGAAAGTTCTTGTAGTAAAACTTTCATTGACCAGCCATCAAAAATAGAATGGTGTAAACTCAAAAATAAAAGATAAGAGTCAGCTTTTAATTTAACCAAAAAAGTCCGCATTAAAGGAGCTTGGGTTAAGTCAAAGGGAGTATAAATTTCTTGTTCAGTTAATCGCTCTAATTCTTGAGTTTGTTCCCTAGAAGATAAGGACTGTAAATCCACTAAAGGCAAATTTAACTGAATTTTCGGTTTAATAATTTGTCGGGGAATTTCGTCAACTTCTTGAAAACAAGTTCGCAACAATTCATGACGTTGCATAATAGTTTCTAAAGCTTTTCTAAAGATATCAATATCCAAATTCCCTTCAATTTGAAAGCGAAACGCCATATTATAGGTATAGCCGTTAGCTTCTAATTGGTACAAAAACCAAAGTCGTTCTTGAGAAAAAGAAAGCGGTACAAGTTGAGATGGATTCCTAGAAGGTATCGTATTTGTTTTTACACCGATTCCTTTTTTTTGTAGTAACAGCTTGAGTAATTTCTGTTTGTCTTGAGAGTTATGGTTCATTTTTGACATGGGTTAAATAGGATTAATTCAGTGATTTTAGGTTGGTTTGATCGATATAAATCAACCTAAAAATTGTTTAATTATTGATGCTAAATAGCAGTATAACCTCCATCTACCATTAAAATTGCTCCAGTTACATAAGAGGAAGCTGCGGACGCTAAAAACACGACAGGGCCAATTAACTCTTCTAAATCTCCGGTTCGTTTCATGGGAATTCTAGTATATAATTCGTCCATTTCATCGGAAGTTGAACGTAAACCTTCTGTTCCTTCCATCATATTATTCATATACCCCGGTGCAAAAGCATTGACTCGAATTTTGTGACTAGCTAATTCGACCGCTAGGGATTTTACTAATTGATTGACACCACCTTTTGCGGCGCTATATGCTCCTGAAGATTTGGGAACAGCAACGAAAGCACAGATAGAAGAATTCATAATAATTGATCCCTTTGTTCCTTGTTTGATCATTTGTTTGGTTGCTAGTTGAGCGCAATTAAAATAACCTTTTAAGTCAACATTAATAACCTGATCCCATTCAAATTCCTCTAATTCATCAGTGTTTTTGAGAATTTCAACTCCTGCATTACAGACCATAATATCGAGTTGACCATAATTAGCAACCGCCTGGTTAATTAAATTCTGACAAGCTTGACGTTGACGAACATCGGTCTCAATTGCGATGGCCTCGCCTCCTGCTTCTTGAATCAGTTGAACCGTTTGTTCAGCACCAACTTGATTAATATCACCAATTACTACCTTAGCTCCAGCTTGTGCTAATCCTTGCGCTAATACCCGACCAATTCCTCGGGCAGCACCCGTGATAATTGCAACTTTACCTGTTAAATCAAAGAGATGATTTGTCATTTTTTTCTGTATTTTTTTTGTAATTATACCATTTTTAAAGCTAGGGAAATACGCTTAAACTCATTTATTTTTAAAGGTTGTGATTAGACGTGCTACAGTGAGATTTTCAAAAAAATCACGCAAAGTACAATTAATTTTAAGAATTTTACCGATTTTATCAATTACCTGAATAACTTTTTGAGAATCCCCCCCAAGGTCAAAAAAGTTATCATTAACACTAATTTCTTCTAATTCTAAAACTTCTTGCCAGATATTGACCATGGTTTCTCTAGTTAGATTATGGGGTAAGTCATTAGATTTAATTTCATTGATTGATAAAGACAAGGGGGAAGTATTGTCTGAGAAAGAGACGGATTCAGAGAAAGGACATAGATCAGAAATGGTTTTATTAGGATCAGTGACAATATTCTTCAATAACTGCTGAAAATATTGTCCCATTTGAGTAATAGTTTCAGCCGTAAATAAATCAGCTTTGTACACGAAAGCACCTCTCATACCTTGCTCAGTTTCTTCAAGGGATATAGTTAAATCATTTTCGGCACTATGGGGTTCTATATCCATTTTTAATAACTCGTCTGTGACTGTCAGATTGATGAATTTTAAATCTTGTTTAGGAGCATTCTGGAAAAGGAAAATGACTTGATGAAACAAAGCATATTGAGTATCCCTAATGGGTTTTAATTTTTCCACTAACGTGATAAAAGGAATTTCTTGATAAGCATCAAACTCTAAACTCATCTCTTTTACTTGATGCAGCAAGTCTCGAAAATTGGCTTGACCTTCTACATGAGTATATAAGGGGAGAAACTGAACCATAAGTCCGATTAAATCTTGTGTTTCGGGTTGGTTACGATTAGCCGCAACTCCACCAATAATAATTTCTGTCTGTTGTGTATAGTAAAAGAGTAATATTTTTAAGGCGGCTAATAAAGTCATATATAAAGTCGCTTTTTCTTGATGACTTAATGACTTTAATTCGTCTGTTAAGTTTTGGAAAATAAGGAAATGATGAATAGCTGCTTCAACAGGTTGAGCCGTTGTGCGTGGGTAATCAGTAGGAAGTTTTAAAATGGGTGGGTTAATCCCTATATGTTTCTTCCAAAAATTCAGATGAGATTGCCATGAATTATCTTTTATTGATTGCCATTGCCACAGAGAAAAGTTACCATATTGAATCGGTAATTCAGGCAAAGGTGAAGGTTTATTCAGACAAAAAGCTTCATAAAGAATGCCTAGCTCTTTAGTCAAAATATTCAAAGACCAACCATCAGCAATAATATGATGGATTGTCATAATTAACAGATAGTTATTTTCAGCAAATTTTATAATTTTACTGCGAAATAATGAATCTTTTTCTAAATCAAAAGATCGGTTAATTTCTGCTGATAACAATCTTTTGGTTTCTTTTTTTTGCTCCAGTTCACTAAGTCTTTGTAGGTCAAGAATTGAAAAATCAAAAACTGGATCATCTGTAATTTTTTGGAACACTTTTCCATCTATACAAGTAAAAGTTGTCCGCAAACTTTCATGACGTTTGACAATTTCTCTTAAGCTTTCCTCTAGTGCAGGAACATTAAGCAAGCCTTCAATGCGATAAATACAAGGCAAGTTATAAATACAATTTTCTGGATAAAATTGAGCAAAAAACCAAAGTTCTAACTGAGTTAAAGAGATAGGAATTAATTCAGAGTTGGATGATTGGCGTTTAGGTATAGTATTTACTTTTTTAAAACTAATACCTTTTTTTTGAAGCAGGAGCTTGAGTAATTTTTGTTGATCTTGAGAGTTGTTTTTCATTTGTAATTAATAATTCAGAAGTGGTTGACTTATTTTTTTTAGTTTTGAGATAATAAAGCTTGAACTTCTTCTGGTGAAAGTCTAGAAATTTCTTGAACCGTTACGGCAATTTCATTTAGTAACCCTTCATTCCCCACTAATTCAATCATGACTGGAGTTAATTGGCTGATGGTTGAGTGATTAAAAAGTTGACGCACAGAAACTTCAATTTCTAAGGTTTGACGGATTTTACTAATCAGTTGAATTGCTTTTAAAGAATGCCCACCTAACAGAAAGAAATCGTCTTCAATCCCAACTCGTTCGACTTCTAAAATTTCTGCCCAAATTACCGCTAAAACTTCTTCAATTGCAGTTCGAGGAGCGACATAATTTTGAGTTAACGATAAGGGGTTTTTATCGGGTATTGGTAAGACTTTTCGATCAACTTTACCGTTAGGACTGAGTTGAAAAGATTCCATCACCACAAAAGCAGAGGGAATCATATAATCGGGTAGCCAGTTTTCAAGGAAATGACGTAATTCAACTTGGTTTACGGTTTCACCTGGACGGGGAATAAAATAAGCGGCTAAATATTTTTCTCTGGCGGTTTCTCCCTGAACTGTAGCAATGGCTTGGGCAATTTGAGGATGTTGATTTAAAATAGTTTCTACTTCCCCTAATTCAATTCTATAACCTCTAACTTTGACCACATCATCAATTCTTCCTAAATATTCAATGTCTCCATTGGGTAAATAACGAGCTAAATCTCCAGTTTTATACAGCAATGAATTATCGCTAAAGGGATTAGCAATAAATTTTTCTTTGGTTAATTGGGGATTGTTGAAATAACCCCGCGCTAAACCGCCACCCGCAACATATAACTCGCCAGTGACTCCGATGGGTACAGGTTGAAGATGAGAATTTAAAATATAAACTTGCACATTAATCGCGGGTTTACCAATGGGAATATACTTCGGCCAAAGCTCAGGATTAGGGTCAAAGGTATAACTGGTAACGATATCCGCTTCTGTGGGTCCATAAAAATTGTAAAGCGTACAATGTTCGAGTTTCTTGAATGCAGAAATCATCGCTGGGGTAATTTGTAATTGCTCTCCAGCTGAAATAATTTCACGCAAGTTAGCAAATAAGTAGGTTTCCTCACTATAGGTTTCAATTAATTGTTGTAACAAAGTAACGGGCAAAATCGCTTTATGAATGGGGTTATTTGCCAATAATTGACTTATTTTAGCAAGGTCTAAGCGGGCATCTTCTGGAACAATAAATAAGCTTCCCCCTAAACACCAGGCTGCAAACATTTCGTGATAGCTAACATCGAAATTGAAGGGAGCAAATTGTAAGAAATTTCTCTCCGGTGACATTTTCGCCTGATGATGCTCAATAATATTCGTTAAGGATTGATGCAGGATCATAATCCCTTTTGGCACACCCGTAGATCCTGAACTATAAATAATATAGGCCAAATCCTTTAAACTCACGGGGTTGTCAAGATTAGTCTTGGGTTCTAAGGCAATTTCTGACCCTTGTTCATCCAATAAAATCCGTTGAGAAATGGTTTCACTGTTTAAAAGAGATTGACAATCTTTTTGGGTTAATAAGGTTTTGATTTGGGTGTCTTGCAGGATGTAAGAAAGTCTTTCTTGAGGATAGGTTGGGTCTAGAGGAACACAAACACCGCCTACTTTTAACACTGCTAAAACGGCAATTACCATATTAACAGACCGTTCTAAACAAATCCCGACCAAAGATTGAGAACTCACCCCAATTTTTCGTAAATAATGAGCCAGTTGATTGGCAGACTCATTGAGTTCTTGATAGGTTAATTCTTGCTCTTGAAAAACAACGGCAATGGCTGAAGGGGTTTTGAGGGTTTGTTGTTCAAATAATTCATGAACGCACTGTTTTAGGAGTTTTTCGGGTGCAGTTTGATTCCATTCAATTAATAATAATTGACGTTCAGCTTCCGTTAATACAGGTAAGTCTTGAATCCGACGATGGGGATTAATAGCGATTCCTTCTAATAAGGTTTTAAAATGACCTAATATCCTTTCAATGGTGTCATTTTCAAATCGTTCTTGAGGATAAATAATTTTAATACTTAAGGCTTCTCCAGGGGTGACAATAACCGTTAAGGGATAATCAGCATTGCCATAATCTTGCATTTCACCGACTTGTAAACCGCCTAAATTATCACTATCATTTTCGCTAAAGGGTAAATTTTCAAAGACAACAAAACTTTCAAAAACTGAATGAGGGGACGGAATTTCACTCCATTTTTGAATATCAATTAAAGAACTATAACTATATTGCTCTCGTTCTAAATGCTCTTGTTGTAATTGTTGAAACCAAGTTAATAATTCAAGTTGAGGCTCAATTTTGATGCGAACGGGTAAGGTATTTAAAAACATCCCTACCATCGATTCAATTCCTGTAAAATTGGGCGGTCGTCCCGAAACGGTTGCCCCAAATACAATATCAGATTCACTACTATAATGATGTAATAATAAAGCCCAAGCTCCTTGAATTAGGGTAGAAAGAGTAAGGCGATATTCTTGGGCGAGTAATTTCAGACGACTGGTAATTTCTGGAGAAAGTTTTAATTTTTGATCAAGATAATTTTTACTTTGAGTAACAAGAGGATTTAACGGTTTATCAACGACTAATGGAGTTGGAGAGGTAAAACCTTGAAGATTTTTTCGCCAAAATCGTTCGGCTTCAGTTTGATCTTGCTGTTGTAGCCAATTAATATAGTCTTGATAAGGGCGGGGTGTGGGTAAATTGACGGGTCGATAGTTGATGAGTCCAGCGTAAAACTCGAAAACTTCTTTCAACAGAATTGCTGTTGCCCAACCATCTAATAAAATATGATGTCCAGTATGGATAAATTCATATTTTTGATCTTCGACTTGAATTAAATGACATCGAAGTAAGGGGACTTTATCTAATTCAAAATATTGCTCTTTATCAGAGGTTAATAATTCCTGAAATTTAGTTTCTTGTTCGGCGGGAGAATGTGATCGCCAATCCTGATTAAACCAAGGCAAAGTGACATTTTTTCTAACCACTTGTAAAGGCTGTTTGGTTTTTTTCCAAGCAAAACAAGTCCGTAAAATACTATGTCTATCTACTACTTTTTGCCAAGCTTGTTGGAACGCACTAATATCTAAATTGCCTTGCAAGGTGATTTGAATTTGTGATAAATACGTCTTTGATTCTGGATTATATAAAGAATGAAATAGCATCCCCTGCTGCATGGGAGAAAGGGGATAAATGGATTCAATATCTTTTTTACTAACCCTAGATTGTTGAGTTGTGACCATTGTTTTTCCCAATAGATTAAATAAAAATGTGCGTGAGTTTCTTCAATCAAACTTAGAACGAATTACCTTTAAGGCTCTTCTAGGTTCTGTGTGATAAGTTTAACTTACAATATGATTGATCGATCTTTGTGTCCTCTGTGTCTCTGTGGTTCTTTCCACCCCCTCGCTAGTAGGATTAATTTTATCCCAAATTTTGGCAACAATTTCTGGATTTAAATTATGAACATGATACACCGCTTTTTCTGGAAAAGTTTTTTTAATAGCAAGATAAGGATTAGCAGAACCAACTTTACCCATTTGATCAACTAGGATCACCGAAGGTTGTTGAAGCTCCTGTTTAAATTTGCGTTGCAGCCTGCAAATATTAAATTTATTAATAATACTGGAAAAAATGGGAAAGTTACGAGTATCTTTAGTCGGATAATAGGGAACAAATTTGTCTAACATTTGAGATTTACATTGGCTATTCATGACCCTTGTGGTTGTTGATTTTTACTTGATGGATATAAATTTAAAATGCTGACGAGGATAAACCACCATCGATGGGAATAGTAATTCCCGTTATATAACTCGCACATTCTGAAGCTAAAAATACAACGAGATTAGCAAATTCTTCAGTCGTACCAATTCGATTCATGGGAATTGTTTTTAGAATTCCTTCTCGGATTAAATCTGGGGTTGTTCCTTGCTTTTTGGCATAAATTTCTAAATATTCTCGATGTCTAGGGGTATCAATAACGCCGGGGTTAACACTATTAATTAAAACATTATAGGGGGCGGTTTGTCTAGCTACTGATTTGGTAAAATTCATTAAAGCTGCATTGACAACACCCGATTTAACTAAACGAGGAGATGGCTCTTTTCCCGATGTCCCAATGATATTAACAATTCTTCCCCAATGTTGTTTTTTCATAATCGGTAACACTAAATTGGTTAAGCGAATATAACCCATTAATTTTCCTTGAAAAACGTTTAACCAATCTTCATCGGAAAGGTTTTCAATTAAATTTTCAGCAAAGTTAGCTCCTTCAGAATTATTGACTAAAATGTCAATTTTGCCGTATTGATTTAAAGAGTCTTGTATTAATTGTTCAGAATCTTGAGCTTGATGGACATCAGCCACTAAACGCAGAATTTGTTGGGAAGGATAAGCTTGAACCAGAGATTGATAAGCTTGTTCTAAGCGTTGGGAATTGCGACCACAAATAATTAAGTGACAGCCTTCTTCTGCTAATTTTTCAGCAATGGTAAACCCAATTCCCGCACTACTTCCCGTAATCAAAGCCACTTTATCTTTTAATCCTAAATCCATAAACTTTGTCCTAGCATTTTGTGGTTAAACTTAAAATTTTAAAACAAACTAAATTAAAATTTTAATCAAATTAATATCTTGATTCGATGAATTATATCCCTTTTTTAAAACTTTTGAAGGAGCATAATAAATTTGACCATATTCTAAACACTGTTCTTCATTTTCTATAAAAATTTCTAATTGTCCATTTAAAATAAATCCGATTTCTTCTTGCTGACCTTGATGTGGGGGAATGGAATAACTAGACGGGATTTTCATCATCACGATTTCAAACCAAGAACCCTTAACCGATTGACAAGGTAAATGAGTGATTTTATCTTGGTTGTTTGATAGGGTTAATACAACGTCTTCTGAAGGTAAAGAAGAGGTAATCCGTTTAAGATCAAATCCAATCATCGCTTCGGACAAAGGATTAACAAAACCATGAGAAACATTAGCATCGGCGACATGAATATCTTGTAAAGCTCTCAAGGGTTTAATCACATCTTTAATATACAGTTCCAGTTCTCCTGAGAGTACCATGCCAATTTGACTTTCAGGATGTTGGTGGGATTCAAGTTTAGCATTAGGAGCTACAGCGGATAATTGAAAAATGGTATTTTGGCATTGAAAAACCTCTAATTCTACATGAGGATTGAGTTTAATAGGCTTGGGAATTGGGAAAAATTTAGACATGATTTTAGGGGACAAGTTCAAAATGAAATTGAAATTTAAACTCTCAATTATTTTTCTGTGATGAAGGCAACTATTTTCATCGGATAGGGAGCTTTTTTAGGTATGCACAGGTAAATAAATACTTTGAATCATGGTGTTTTCCTGTTTGTGAAATAAAGACCAACTCATCTCAATTTTACCATATTGTGAAATAAATTCTAAATCATGTTCTCGGATGGCATTTTCATTGGTAATGGCTAAATCTGCCAACCCCTGTTTAACTTGAATAGCGGCAACACTGGTAGAATTGACAAATTTGATTTTAATCTTGTTTTGATTCAGGTCGCTAGGTAATAAATAGGGAAGTAAAGGAAGAGGAGCGGGATGAGTAACTAGGGTACAGTTTTCTAAAACGATTCCTTCATTTTTTCGCTTGGCTAATCCGTAAACGGGTGTGGGATAGGTGAAGATAAAACCTAGTTTAAAACTCGGTTCCATGTAGAAATCATTAATTCTTTCATAGGCATGGGGTACTAACGCCAAATCTATCTGATTGTCGAGTAAAGATTCTTTTAAATCTGTAAAGCTATCAAATAAATGACTATTAACCGAAATCTGTTGTAATTTCCATTGAGAAATTAGATAATTTAAGGTTTGTTCACTACTGGTTTCTTTTGGACCCAAAGTGCCAACGCTTAAGGTTTTGACATCAAGCTGGGGATAACACAATTCCATTGAAAACTTTAACATGGTTTTAAGGCTCCTGAATTTTTAAGGGCGGATAAATTAGGATTTCCGGTGCAAAATAAAACAATTTCAAGTTCAGCAATTAAAAATTTTACCAACTCATCAACGGCGGCTTCTGATTCAATCGCTGCTACGAGAAACGGTCGAGCCAACCCTCCTAAATCGGCTCCTAAAGCGATGGATTTGGCAAGGTCTAAGCCATTTTTTAAGCCTCCAGAAGCAATTAAAGGAATGGTTGAATTCATAGACCGAATGGCAGTAATACATTCAGCCGTAGGCAAACCCCAATCGGCAAAAACTTGTCCGAGATGCCTTTGTCTGTTGTCTTTGGCTCTTTGACTTTCGACTTTAGCCCAGGACGTGCCTCCGGCCCCAGCCACATCAATCGCAGCGACTCCGGCTTCAATTAATTGTTTGGCCGTCACCGCAGAGATGCCATTTCCGACTTCCTTGGCGATGACGGGAACGGGCAATTGAGCGCAAATTTGCTCGATTTTAGCGAGTAACCCTTTAAAATTGGAATCGCCTTCCGATTGAACCCATTCTTGTAAAGGATTGAGATGCAGAATTAAAGCATCAGCTTCTAATAATTCCACCAGTTTTAAACAGTCTTCTAAACCGCAGCCGTAATTTAACTGTACAGCCCCTAAATTCGCTAACAGGAGAATATCTGGCGCCAGAGAACGGACTGCAAAGGTCGGCGCTAATTCCGGTTGTTCGAGTGCAATGCGTTGAGAACCCACCCCCATCGCTAAACCATAACGTTGAGCGACCGTTGCCAATCGAGTATTGACTAAATGGGCTAATTCTGTTCCTCCGGTCATGGAAGAGATGAGAATTGGAGCTTTTAGAGATTTCCCCAAAAAGGTTGTCCCCAGTTCAATATCGCTACGGTCAAGTTCAGGAAGACAACAATGGGTAAAACGATATTTTTCTAAACCGTTTGTAAGTTGTTGAAACTCTACATCTTCTTCGATACAAACTCGCAGATGTTCGCTTTTACGATTTTCAATTTCACTGGGAAGATTAGGTGATGGCATAGTTGTTATCAAGCAGGAGGGTTAAACATTAAGTTGAGGTTAAAAATCGAGTTCTGAAAGCAGTTCATCTAGTTCTACCTGATTAAGATCCGCATCGGGAAAATCCGATGGAGTATAGCCTCCTTCTACCGATAAACAATGGTTAATCAGGCTTTCTAAAGAATCTCGATAGGCAGCAGCTAAATTTTTGATCGTTGTTTGATGATGAAAATTTTCACTATATTGCCATTCTATATCAAGTTGCCCATCAACCACAATTCCATGAATCGCAATTAAATGGGAACGTTTTCCCAAAGGACTATGAATGGAACCACTGGATTCTTGAGATAATTTCCAGCCTATCTCGCCGATTTGATGGCTGGTAAATTGACCTAAATAATTAAAGCTAATTTGAGCTTTTGGATAGTTTTTTAACGGGGATTGAATCGTTAAATCTGAACTCAGATAATATCCAATTCCATAATCAAATCCCCGATTCGGAATTTGTCGTAATTGCTCTTTAATGGACTTGAGACATTCACCGGGATGGTGAAGATTTTCTAAGGTCAAAAAGACGGGAAAAATACTGGTAAACCAACCCACAGTTCTAGATAAATTTACGGATTCAATTACATTCTCTCTTCCATGACCCTCCATGTCAAGCAAAAGTCCATAATTTCCTGTCCAATGACCGAAAGCTTGGACTAAAGCGGTCAATAGAATATCATTAATTTGGGTGTTATAAGCTTGCGGAACCTCCTGTAAGAGTAAGCGGGTTTGTTCTTCGGTTAAGGTGAAAGAGACCGTTTTTGCATGGGCAACAATGTTGGACTGAGCTTCACCTTGACGGTCTAAAGGAAGAGGACAAATTGAGGGAAACTCACGGTTTAGCCAATACTTGAATTGAGCGTAAAATTCTGGGGTTTTAGCATAGTTTTGCAGTTCCTCAGCCCAAGTTTTAAAAGAACTGGTTTTAGGAGGAAGTTGCAGGGGCTTTTGGTTTTCTAATTGCTGGTAAATAGTGACGAAATCTTCGAGGATAATCCGCCAAGAAATTCCATCTACTGCTAAATGATGAATTACAATTAACATTTTTCCACTCTCACCCAAGGCGAAGAAAACCACCGCCATTAAGGGACCTTCCTCTAAGTTGAGTACCCGTTGTTGAACCTCGGAAATTTCTGCCATCTTGGTTAATTGTTCATCGCAAGATAGATGGGATAAATCCACCTTTTCAAAAGCAAAATTATTGCAATCATCGCTGTGATTTTGTTGCCATTGTTCCCCTTTATGAACAAACCGTAACCGCAAAGCATCATGGTGATAGAGTAATTTAGAAATAGTTTTTTTTAATAAATCTGGTTGTAGATTATTGGGAACCTCTAACAAGATAGATTGATTAAAGTGATGACGTTCGGGCAAGTTTTGTTCAAAAAACCATTTTTGAATCGGAGTTAAGGGGACGTGACCGATGACTAAATCCTGTGTGGTTTGATTAACCGAAACTCGCTCCGCTACGGTGGCTAATTGAGCGATAGTTTGATGACTAAATAATTGTTTAGGAGTAATTTGTAATCCCGCTTGATTAGCTTGAGCAATAATTTGAATGGCTAAGATAGAATCTCCTCCCAACTCAAAAAAGTTATCGTTAATACTAATATTTTTAAGTCCTAAAACCCTTTGCCAAATTGCAGCGAGAATGCGTTCTTTTTCTGTACCTGGACTGAGATTGAGGGCAGCTTCATCCTCTAATTCTAGTGTAGGTTGTGGGAGAGCGCAACGATCAATTTTACCATTAGCGGTTAGGGGAAAAGCGTCTAACAAAACGAAGAAAGCAGGAACCATATATTGAGGTAACTTTTCTTGCAAAAATAGACGCAATTGAGAAACAGTTAAGTTTTGAGAGGCAATCACATAAGCACATAAACGTTTAACGCCGGGTTGATCTTCTCTGGCAATAATAATCGCTTCTTTAACTTGGGGATGTTGATTGAGAACGGTTTCAATTTCCCCTAATTCAATTCTAAAACCTCTAATCTTAACTTGATGATCAATGCGACCCACAAATTCAATTTGTCCGTCGTTTCCATAACGAACTAAATCACCGGTTTTGTAAAGGCGATCACTGAGTTTTTGACTAAAAGGATTGGCAATAAATTTAGAATCGGTTAACTCTGGACGGTTGAGATATCCTTTAGCTAATCCTGAACCACCAATGTATAATTCTCCTGGAATTCCAATCGGTACAGGTTGTTGATATTGATCTAAAATATAGACCTGAGTATTGCTAATGGGACGACCAATAGGCGGTGCTTTTTCGGTTAATAAATCTGGGGTTATTTTAACAGATGTTGTAACAACAGTATTTTCAGTCGGACCATAGTTGTTGACTAATGTAAAGGGAATGGAGGTAGGGGGAAAATCATTGAGTTTATCTCCTCCAGTTAACATTAATCTTAATAGACAATTGGGAGACCAATCTAGGGGAATTAGGGTTTCTGCAAGAGGAGTGGGTAAGAAAGAAACGGTGATTTTTTTGGCAATTAACCACTCTTGCAGTTGTTTCGGTGATGTTAGCAAATCTGGGGGAACAATCGCCAGACACGCCCCCGCTGTTAAATAAGGCCAAATTTCCCAAACTGAAGCATCAAAGGCAATTCCAGCTAATTGAGTGACTCGATCAATTGTTGTAATATCAAAGGCGTTTTGATGCCAAGAAACTAGGTTTAATAAACTTTGATGTTGAATTAAAACTCCCTTGGGTTTTCCAGTGGAACCAGAAGTATAAATGACATAAGCTAAATTCTCAGATGTCATCGGATGGAGGAGATTATCTTGCGGATGATGATCAAGAATTTTCCCATCCTGATCTAAACAAAATATTGTTCCTAAATAGTTGGGTAAAGTGTCAACTAAGTTTTCCTGAGTTAATAACACCGATACGGCAGAATCTTCTAACATATAAGCTAGACGTTCTGATGGATAGTTCGGATCTAAAGGAATATAAGCTGCACCCGCTTTAAGAATGCCTAAAAGTCCGATGATCATCAAAACAGAACGCTCGATACAGATTCCTACTAAGTCCTCGGTTTTAACGCCTAAGTTTTGCAAATAATAAGCGAGTTGATTGGCTTTTTGATTTAACTGTTCATAGGTCAAAGATTTTTCTCCATCGATGACCGCTATAGCATCAGGTGTTTTAACAACCTGTTCTTCAAATAACTGATGAATACAGTAATGATCAGGATAAGACGTTTGAGTTTGATTCCATTCTACTAATAATTGCTGTTTTTCCGATTCAGTCAGTAACGGTAATTCCCCGATGGTTTGCTGAGGATTGGCTACAATCCCCTTTAATAAAGTTTGGAAATGACCTACCATGCGGGTAATTCTTTCTGGGGTAAATAGGTCGCCATCATATTCCCAAAAACCTTCTAAATAAGAGCCTTTTTCCGTCTCTATTTCCTCTAAAAATAAGCTGAGATCAAATTTAATTCTCTGGTTTTCGACGGCTAGATATTGAGCTTTTAAATTGGGTAATTTTAAAGCATTGAGAGGGGCATTTTGCAGCGCAAACATTACCTGAAATAAGGGATTATAACTTAAACTTCGTTCGATTTCTAACCCATCAACCACTTGCTCAAAGGGGACATCTTGATTAGCATACGCTTCTAAAACAACATTGCGAGCTTGCTGTAATAATCCCGAAAAAGTCGGATTTCCTTCTAGGGAATTCCGCAGCACTAAAGTATTGACAAAAAAACCAATCAAAGGTTCAATTTCTTGTCGGTTTCGGTTGGCGGTGGGTGTCCCGATTAAAATATCATCTTGACCACTATAACGAAAGAGTAAAGTGTTTAAAGCAGCCAGTAATGTCATAAATAAAGTCACCCCCGACTTTTGGCTCAAAAGTTTCAGTTTTTCTGTGAGTTCTGAGTCAATTTGAAACGAGATACTATGACCTCGAAAATTGGCAGTAGCTGGACGGGGTTTATCGGTTGGAAGTTCTAATAAAGGAGGGGCACCCGTTAATTGTTTTTTCCAATAATTTAACTGATTTTCTAAGATTTCACCTTGTAACCATTGTCTTTGCCATACCGCAAAATCCGCATATTGTATGGCTAATTCGGGTAAATCTACGGTTGAATTGGATAAAAGTGCTTGATAAAATTTAGATAATTCTTTAAATAAAATGCCCTTTGACCAACCATCGATAATAATATGATGGAAAACGTTGACTAAAATATAATTTTCATATCCCAGATCAAACAGAGTACATCGTAATAGGGGAGATTGGGTTAAATCAAAGGGTTTTTGTAGTTCTTCAATAATCTGTTTGTCAATTTGCTCTTGGGGGATATCTTTTAAATTAACAACTAATAATTTAATCTTCAGAGATGGAGCAATTTTTTGAATAGGTTTTCCTTCAACCATTGGAAAGCTTGTGCGTAAGCTCTCATGCCGTTGAATAATAGCATTAATCGTTTGCTCTAAAATATCAATGTTTAAGCGTCCCGTTAAACGGATGGTTAGAGCTTCATTATAAGCTGGATTTTGCCGATCCATCTGATAGAGAAACCACATTCTCTGTTGAGCAAAAGATAGAGGTAACTCTTCAGTTCTGGCAACGGGATCAATAACCGATTCAAGGGGTTTAGACGGTGTTGTTGCGCTTCTTAAAAAAGTGAGAATTTCTGGTTTTCTTGTGCCGATTTCTTGCTTAATTTCCGGTGTCATCGCTCCCTGGGGAGCTTGATATTTTAACTTTTCTTCCTCAAGCCAAAGCTTGATGTCTAAACTATTTAAGTAAGATAAAAATTCTGCGACTTTCATTAATAGTATCCTTTTCCCTAATTGATGTTCTGGTATTTTTGGAATGGGGGGGGTGATGTTTGGCTGGGTTCAGTAGCTCAAGCTAGAGCTACTGTTAGAGATATAATCAACGGTTCTCATAAATTTAAATACCCTCAAAGACTAAACACTATCGCACAAATAAAGGTTATCAATGGCGAGGAGTCAGTGGTTATTGTTAAAGTCAGTTGCTATGGGAGCAACCGCTTACATACTCCACAAAAAGACTGTTTTAAACCGAGACTATTTATAGCATATTCTGGATGATAAATTTTAGTGATGGATACAATTTTTTACATTTTTTCCCAAAAGGGTTCTGAAAAGCTTAAATTTTAGTTAACCTATTTTCATAATTCTCCTTCTTCATAATTTTCTGCGGCTGTTGTCATAACTTTACCACTTTTGGATAGACTGTGACTATTTTTGGCTACATTAAGCACCTCAATCGTTTGAGTTAAACTGGCAACGGTGGGGTATTCTAATAAACTGTGCAAAGACAATTCTACCGAGAAAACATCCCGTAAACGAGAAATAACTTGACTCGCCAGTAAAGAATGTCCTCCTAGTTCAAAGAAATTGTCATGAATTCCAATTTGAGATAAATTTAACACCTTTTGCCAAATGTTAGCAACTTGACGTTCAGCTTCCGTTCTGGGTGCTATCAATTCGTTATTTTCTTTGCCTTGGAGTTCCTTGAGTAATTGCCGCTTATCAATATCTCCATTATCCTTGATAGGGAGGGATTGCCGCAGCACCAGGGGACATTTATAGGACGTTCCAAATCGATCTTTTAGACTAACATGATTAGGTAGATTGACCGATTGAACTGTAGATTTACGGGTGTAATAAGCCGTTAACTTTTGGCATCCTTCAGACCTAGATGTGAAACGATTAATCTTGCTATTACTCCCATCTAAACCGATTATTAATTGTCTTTGGTTGTGATATAAACTGGTTAGAAATGAGTCTAAACCTTGCCGTACTGTCATATCATAATACCCTTGAGATCGGGTTATGTATTGCATCTGATAACCTTGGCTAATCCCGGTTTCTTGCCAAGTTGTCCAACTATAACAATAACTGGGGAACAAATTCTTATATTTTTGATAGCTGTTCAAAGACTCAAGGAAACTATTAGCCGCCGCATAGGAACCCAAAGCCGCTCCTCCAAAAAAACTAGCCAAGGAAGAAAAACTAATAAAAACTCCCTGAGATTCTTTGAGGAGTTGATGTAAAACCCAAGTTCCTATTACTTTAGGACGAAGAATTGTCGATAAACCCTCTTGATTTTCGTCCAGAAGTAAACAATCTTTGTAAATTCCAGCCAGATGAATCACCCCATTAAGTTCTCCTTGCCATTGTCTTTTTACCTGTTCTACAGTCTGTTTAACTTGAGGGAAATTAGCCACATCTACCGCTTGATAAATTACTTCTCCCCCAAGGTTTTCTAAAGCTTGGAGATTTTTGATTTTTAAGGATAATTGATCTTCGGTTTTGAGGTACTCACTCCAAAGGTGTTTTTCTGGTAAAGGTGTTTTTCCAATTAACAGTAAACGAGCTTGATAATTTTTGAGCAAATACTGAGCAATTTGTCTGCCAATCCCTCCTAGTCCTCCGGTAATCAGATAAATTCCCCCTGATTTAAAGGGTAATTCCTGTTGGCTGTGTTGAAGTAAATTGACTTTTTCCAAACCTGCGATTAAACGTTTCCCGTTGCGATAGGCAATTTCTCTTTCCTTGGATAAAACGGATAGTTCTTGCAGCAGATAACTGACATTAATTTCGGTTTGATCCAGGGGTAAATCAACATGACGAGTATTTAACCAAGGAAGTTCTTGAGCTAGGGTTTTGATCAGTCCTAAAACTGGAGATTTTTCATAGGCAATTTCATCGGTTTCTATGACAAATTGACTATAACTAGAAACAAATAGCAATTGAATTTTTGAGTTAAAATCATGAGTTTTAGCTAAGGCTTGAACTAGGAATAATAAATCATAAGTCCCTTTTTCTTGTGCTTTTTCTAACTGTTCAATTGTTGAAATTTCTCCCTGATAGTCTTGATAAGTACCCAGATGAATAATATTGACAAGGATAATTTTTTGCTCGGATAAAGATGCCATTAACTGTTGATAATGATTGGCTGTCCCGGGTCTGAGGGTATAGCAATTTTGACTGATTTGAGAAAATTCTTCCGCTGCTAAAACCGTGATACAGGGTAAGTTTTGACCTTGGATTTTTTCTGCTAAAGATGCTCCTAAACCCAAGCAATCCAGAAAAATTAAAGTACAATACTTGGAAAGTTCTGGTTTTAAGTTAACTGGAGATCGAGGTTTCCAAACTTTCTGGTAAAACCAATCAGGAAGGGTTTGAGCATTTTCTAACAAAATATCTATTTCTTTTAAAATAGAATTAAATTCTCCATTTCCAAACCGTTTTGTTAATTGCGATCGCTGAATTTTACCAATGGAAGTTTTAGGAATTTCAGTTTTATTTAAGGGGATTAAATATTCAGGATTAACGCCAAAACTGTTAATTACTTTTCGTCTAATCTTTTTCAGAAGTTCCGCTAGATGCTGGTGGTCAAAGGTTTCTACACTAAAAAATAAAGCTAATTGATCGGTACTATTCCTAGGATCATAAACAGCACAAGCGGCGGTGTAGGACACTTCTACTTCTTCAATAGTTTCCACTACAGTTTCAATTTCATGGCTATAATAATTCACTCCATTAATAATAATGGTTTCTTTACTTCTTCCAGTAATGACTAAATGACCGTTACTAATAAATGCTAAATCTCCTGTCTTAAACCAGCCATCTTTTAAGAAAGCGTCTTGATTCGCTTCTGGGTTTTTATAATACCCCGGTGAAACTGCATCTCCTTTAACTTGTAAATGACCAATGGTTTCTTCTGGTAATAGGGAATTATCAGTATTAACAATTCTAATCGATATACCCGGAATGGGTAATCCTAAATCCGTAAAGGTTGCACCGTTGGGATGTTCAGGATGGACTCGTTTTAAGGAAGAATTCAAGGAGGATTTATCAACCGTATGAAAGAGTAATGGCTGTTGTTCTGTAGGCTGATAATAGGTAATCCCTGAACCCATTTCTGCCATCCCAAAAGCAGGACGCATCGCCGTTTTTTTCAGATTATATTGAAGATGAAGGGTGTTAATAAATTCTCCAACTGCTTGACCAGAAACGGCTTCACCCGCTGCTAAAAAGAATTTGACACAATCTAAATTCCAATTTTGATCCGGTTCTTTTTTTAAAGCTTCATTGATCAAATTATAGGCAAAATTAGGAGCCCAACTATGGCTAATTCGATATTGATCAATTAAATCTAACCAATTCAAAGGACGACCTAATATATATTCAGTTTGAACATAAACCATTTGGCATCCTAACTCGACACAGCGAATATTCCAGTCTGAAATACTTCCAATATGATCAAAAGGAAGCCAATTAAGAATAATATCGTCGTTTTGATGTTCACAAATTATGTTTGTTCCTCGCGCACGAGAGATGACATTTTTATGGGTTAATGAGATACATTTCGGTATTCCTGTACTGCCTGATGTGAGATTAAAGAACGCGATATCATCCGGTTGACCAATAGGAGGCTGATGGGGAGAATGAGTTTTTAATTCTTCAATAAAACTCAAGCTTAAGGGTTGATTAGGCAACCATTGTTCTAAATATTTTATCTCTTGCTGACGGGATTGATTTGTGATAATAATAGGTTCATCTAACAACTGCCAAACTTGAGATATTTTATGAATTTCATTATTAAAATCTTTATAGCTGGGTGGCACTGAAATAATAACAGGAATAAATCCCCCTAAAAGACACCCCCAAAATGCGGAAATAATATCATAGTTTTCCGATAGCTGAAGAATCACTTTATCTTGAGCTTGTAAACCCTGCTTTTGTAATCCGGCTTGTATTTGTTGAGCGTCTTCCCATAATTGTTGATAAGACTGAAAAACTTCCAATCCATTAGATTGAATATAAATAATCCCTTTATTTGAATGATTTTCAGCAGCTTTTTGGAGGATTTCTGCCAAGGTTTTCGGTTGAAGTTCAGATTCTTCTAAAAGCTGTCCGTGACTGATTCCAGCTTGAGTGTTAGAAGTGTGAATCCCCAGATGAATCGGGGTTTCAGATTTTTGATGATCATTTTTTTTCTCTATTTTTAAGGGCAATAAGTCCGATAGATGTAGGGGTAAAATTTTGATTTTTTTGGAAGTCATGACAGCGGCAACTTGATCAATATCTGACAAAGAGCGTAGTTTTTCTTCTGTTTTCTGAACTTGATGATCATCGATAATTTCAATATTCTTTAATGCAGTTTCATCGACATCACCGCTATCGGTTAAGGGTAAACTGGAAATCTGCACATAGATATTAGGTAGAAGATTGTCCGGTAACTGAGACTGTAAATCGGAGGACAATTGTTCAGAATTCCAAGCTCCAGAGGAAACGATATAGGCGACTAATTCATCCTCTCGTACCATAAAATAGCAATCTTCAATTAAGGGATTTGATAAAAAGACTTCTGCTAATTTATGACAATTTAATTGTGGATTTTTGTGTTCTGTCCTCATACCTAAAATCCTCGTTTTTGTGTACATCTTGCCAATTCAATTCTGAATTTCATCACTGTCTGAGCTATCACATAATAGCTCATTCGGGGTACGATAGTCAAGACATTATCGAGGACGATTGTTAATCAAGTTTACGGCTCTTTCTATTTCCTCTGGCTTAAGGATTTTAAAATTCCTTTTCTTGGGAAAGAATTGTCTTAACAGTCCATTAGTATGCTCGTTTAATCCCCTCTCCCAAATTTTGTAGATGGTTTCTTGACATCCTGACCGCCGTAAAACGGACGGCGATTCCCAAAACTCACAATTTGGGTTTCTGCTTCATAGATGACATGACATCCCAGCAAGACGGCTATTTGCCGTTGAGATAAATTTACCTCTTGACCAAGTTGGTAGAGCAAGTTTCTTTGTTCTATGTTAAGATGTTGAGGGCTTCGTTTTTGGGTCTGATTTGTTGTTGTTAAAGATCAGAATATACCTGATGAGCCTTTCTCTGTCAACTCTTAAGGTTGATGTGTTTCATTTTTGAATTGGCGAAATAAAAAATGACAGAACAAGCTTGGTGGGTACAAAAATGGCTAGAACTACTCGATTCCTATCGCTTTAAAAAACGCTTGGAACGAGCTAGACTGTACGCTAGAGAGGGCAATGTTTTAAGTATTGACTTTGAAGACTCGCAAGTTATTGCCAGAGTACAAGGCAGTGAACCAGAGCCTTATATAGTGGATTTATCCCTAGCGGCTTTTAGTGATGAAGAATGGGATTATATTATTAAGCTTCTCTCCAAAAAAGCCATTTATTCCGCTCAATTGCTCACCGGACAAATGCCCGATAATATCGAGCGTGTTTTTATTGATAGTGGGGTGAATTTATTTCCCTTTTCCCTGGCCGATATTCGCTCCCGTTGCACCTGTCCCGATCAAGCCAACCCCTGCAAACATATAGGAGCAGTATATTATCAATTGGGTGATCGTTTTATTGTCGATCCCTTCCTGCTTTTGCAACTGCGCGGCCGAAGCAAAAGCCAAATTCTGGAAGCTTTACGGGAAAAACGCTCCTATTCCTCTGATAATCAACCTTTAGCAGTCAGTGAACCCCCCACAGTAGTCGAAAAAACTGCCCCCGACAGCACTATCGATCGCTTTTGGCAGTACGATGAGGAGCTAGATCCCTCCCTCGTTGTGATTACGCCGGGGAATGAAAATCAAACCATTCTCGACATTTTAGGCAATTTTCCCCTCGCTGCCCCCGAATCAGATGCCATAGAACAATTTTTAAAACCAATTTACCGGCAAATTCCCCAAGAAGCGATGGCGATTGCTTTACAGTAGGGGAATTTGAGGTATAAGTAGCTGGTTATAATTAAATTAAAAATGGATTTTAGGTTCGATCCTCCCTGCCCCCCTTGATAAGGTAGGGTTGATTCAAGGTAGGGTTGATTCAAGGTAGGGTTGATTCAAGGTAGGGTTG
>NZ_JASJFB010000194.1:0-3024 GCF_030065455.1 Microcystis sp. M53602_WE12
CCCTAATTTATTAAGAGAAGTAAGAGATTTTGCTAAAGTTTTAGAACATAGAAAGTGATGAAGTCGGGCAAAGTTTACTACCCCAGTAGCATCAGGTGGTTTTTTTCTTCGGGAAATTTAAACAGAAAAACTGTAATGACATTAAACATAGATAAAAAACTATAACAAAGATAGATAAAAACTCAGAATAAAACTATTGACTCAGCAGAAAAAAGGTGGTATGACTGAACTCAACAATAATGGAGGATTTACCCCATGAAAACCAAAAAACTGACCCCCCGCAATGCCGCTCCTGTTCAACGGGAAAATACCGCTACCGTCTCTCGTAATGACAATGCGATCGCCCCCCTAGATTTACTCCGAAGAGGTTCAAAAGGAAATGCTCCTTTTGCGGGCGACGACGCGGAGTAGTCCTCATAATTCTAACACTCACCTCAAAAAGTGTCAAAAGTCTTTTTCTGTCTCCCTTAGCGCACGGTTCGCATCAACGAATTGACGCACAATCCTTGTTAATTCGCGGCTTTCGGATACCGGGCATCGGGGAGGCGGAGAAGCTTCTTGAGCAGGGGAGAGAGGGAGCGGGGGAGTACAGGTTTTTGCTCTTCTGTTGTCTCCCTTTTCCTTGGTTCACGAGTGCTAGAAGATTTAGTCAATGCTACTTAAAAAGTCGGAGATTGTCTTTGACTTCTCTTGGTCAAAAATTAGAGTTTTCAATAAGTACCCGATTGATGTTTCTAACAGTAATTCGCTTATTTTAAGAGCGATTTGGTCTTTGTTGCCTGTGCCTTTTTTGTTGCCAAATTGTTACAAAATTTAATAAAAAAAGCCTTGACAATTGAGTGACTTCAGGTAAAAAACAAGACCAACCTAATGTTGTTAAGACCCAGGAAAAAAGACAATTAAAAAAATCAATGGCGTTAGCTGAAGCGGTTAAACGAGGATTAAAATAGCCTTATTTTTTTATTTTAAAGAATTTAGATACTTATTTACAAATTCAGAAGGCATTAAACATTCAAATTCACCTGTTTGTTGAACCAAAATCTTAATTAACTTATGATTAGCAGATATAAAACATTGAGATTGACCAACTTTTGCCGTTAAATAGACTCCTACATCTTCACGAGGAATTACTCCCAAAGCCTCCATTTCAGCTAACTCAAAATCATCAATCTGGACATAGCAAAACTTTAAGTTTTGCCAGATCCTTCCAATTATTTCTCCACTCCAATCTTTATTTTTTAAACGTTTGGCAACTCTGGTAATTTGGTTAATAAGTTCTTCAGAAATTATTACCCCCACAGGATTATCGTTTGGGGCTTCCCAACCTAACCATTGTAGAATTAAACCTTCAGGACTTTCTAGCTCAACTGCACCGATTAAATGAACATTAGTGTCTAAAAAAATTAATTCAGGAATTTTCTTCATTGTATTGAATCTTGTTTTTGTTGACGTTCTTGAGATATTTCCCGTTTAATATCTTGGACAAGATCAACAATTTTCTCTCTTGAATCATAACCTGCTTCGGTCAAAGATTGTTTTAACTCCTGTTGTAATTGTTCTGCTGACATTAAAGGATGTTGTTGATATTTACTGATTTGTTGCCAAAAGTTATTAATCTCTGTTTCTGTTTCTTCCCAAAGAATGATAACTCTTACTGAACTGGGTGGAGTCCCTTTAATTGGGTGGTCTAAAGATAATTGACCTACCTTATCGATCTTTCCAGTAGATTGAATTGCTTTCATAGTTATAAAGATTTTTGCCAACGACTTTTATTGGCATGACCTATTCTATCACTACTTCACTCAGACAAAATCTCACCAAGAAATATTTGGTAACAAATTATCACAAAAAGCTTGACAAGTGCTTAAACATCAGGTTAAACTCCCCGTCAAGTCAAATTTCACCTTAAATTCTGGAGAGGAACGTCCTTTTGCGGGAGACGACGCAGAGTAATCCCCCTGATTCTAGCACGAACCTCAAATCAGGTCAAAAGTCTTTTTCTTCTTGCCAGGGCGCACGGTTTGCCTCAATGAATTGACGTACAACCCTAGTTAAATTCAGGGCTTTCGGAAGCTTCTTGAGCGGGGGGCGGGGGAGTACAGATTTTTGAGCTTCTGTTGTCTCCCTTTTCCTTGGCTCACGAGTGCTAGAAGACTTAGGTTCAGGGAGATGAACCCGTCTATCTCGCAGTCTGTCCAAAATCTGTTAAAATTATAAGATGCTAAAAAGTCTGCGCTATAATACTCAGCTAGGATGATATAAAAGTAATTATGGAGAAGCAATGAACACTATCCAACTGACACCAGAAATAGAAAATTTGATTGCTCAACAAATTAAAACAGGAAAATATCAAGATGATTTAGCCGTTATTCAAGAGGGATTGCGTTTATTGGCAGAAAGAGACAGAATTTATCGAGGAAGATTTGAGCAATTGAAACAGGAAGTCATGATTGGTGTGCAAGAGTTAAGGCGTGGAGAAAGTTTTGATGGTAGAGAATTTATTAACAGATTAAAAGCCACAAATCTTCAGGATAGTGGCTCTTGAATTATGACGGTTATTTTAATATCTTCAAAGGCTAAACGAAGATTTAGAAATTATCAATGATCGGATTGCTTATTCTAATATTCAAGCTCCCAATCAGTTGTTAGATAAGATTCTTGATAAATTTGAAATCTTAGCCAGTTTTCCTAATGTGGGAAAAAACAGGAATGAATTGATTATGGGTTTACGAAGTTTTCCTGTAGAAGATTATCTAATCTTTTATTTTCCTCTTGAAAACGGAATTAAAATCGCAAGAGTAGTTAGTGGATATAGAGATTTAGATGCTATGTTTGATCTTGATTAAGAAAGTGATCGCATCAAGCTAAACTTAACAAAAACTCAATAAAAATTTACCCAAAAACTATTGACAAGAAAAGTAAAGACTGCTAATCTGGAAACTCTAAATATTTTGAGGATTGAGAGTAATTGTCATTAACTAATCGAGAAAATGCTTTTATTCAGCCTGAAAAACTCATTGATTA
>NZ_JASJFB010000218.1:0-2633 GCF_030065455.1 Microcystis sp. M53602_WE12
TGAAATCAAGTCAGGATAAGGGTTGGAGTGCTTACTGCAAAAATTGTTAAGAAAGATCCCTATAAGGGATAGCTTGATAAGGGGGGTGTCTGATAATTTTTAACGCCTACCTACTTAAAATCTGAGTTCGGGAATCAAAAAGGGAAAAGTGCCGGACCCGGGAGCTTCTGTTTTACACTAGAATTTGGCCGCCTGAATCTAGATCTATGCCCACTCTGACCCTCAATTTTCCCCTAACTGCCGTTGTCGGCCAAGAAGCGATTAAATTAGCCCTACTCTTAGCCGCCGTGGATCCCGCCCTGGGGGGTGTGGTAATTGCCGGTCGTCGGGGAACCGCCAAATCAGTCATGGCGCGAGCGATACATTCCTTACTGCCACCGATCGAAATTATCGCAGGTAATGTCTTTAATTGTGATCCCAATAATGCCGACGAATGGGACGATCGCACTAAAGAAGAATATAGCAGTGGAGAGGTCGCCACGGAAGTTATCCGGGCCCCTTTCGTGCAGATTCCCCTAGGAGTCACGGAGGATCGTTTATTGGGTTCCGTCGATGTGGAAGAATCGGTGAAACAGGGGGAACCAGTCTTTCAACCCGGTTTATTAGCCAGCGCCCATCGGGGAATTCTCTACGTCGATGAAATTAATCTACTTGATGACCAAATTGCTAACCAATTACTCACAGTTTTAAGCGAAGGACGTAACCAAATCGAACGGGAAGGCATCAGTTTTCAACATCCCTGTAAACCAATCCTGATCGCTACTTATAACCCGGAAGAAGGGGATTTACGAACCCATTTATTAGATAGAATTGCCATTGCTCTTTCCGCCGATGGTGTCCTCAGTTTAGACCAACGAGTAACCGCCGTCAATCAGGCGATCGAGTATGCTGTTTCTCCCAGCGCTTTTATCGCCCAATATGCCCAAGAAATGGACGATCTAAAAACCGAAATTATTCTGGCGAGGGAATGGTTAAAAGAGGTAAAAATTAAACCCGAACAAATTAGTTATCTAGTGGAGGAAGCGGTGCGCGGTAGGGTAGAAGGTCATCGCGCCGAGATTTTTGCCGTGAGAGTAGCCAAGGCGGCCGCCGCTTTAGAAGGTCGGGATGTAGTCAGTGCCGATGACTTAAAAAGAGCCGTCGAATTAGTTATTGTACCTCGATCGCTGATTACGCCACCACCTCCGGAACAGGAACAACAGCCCCCACCGCCGCCACCACCACCGGAACCGCCCCAAGACGAAAACCAGCAGGAACAGGAAGAAAAAGAGGAGGAGAAAGAGGAGGAAAAAGAACCGGAACAGCCGGATAATCTGCCAGAAGAATTTGTTTTTGACCCAGAAGGGGTTTTACTGGATCCCAGTGTGCTGTATTTTGCCCAGATGGCCCAGCGTCAGGGGAAATCGGGGGCGCGTAACCTGATTTTCTCGGAAGATAGGGGACGTTATATTAAGCCGATGTTACCCCGGGGCAAGGTGAAAAGAGTCGCCGTCGATGCCACTCTCCGGGCGGCCGCCCCCTATCAAAAAGCCCGTCGCTTGAGGAATCCCGAACGTCATGTGATTATAGAAGAAGGGGATCTGCGCTCAAAACGGCTGGCCCGCAAGGCCGGTTCTTTAATTGTCTTTGTGGTCGATGCCTCCGGTTCCATGGCCCTGAATCGGATGCAGTCGGCTAAAGGTGCGGTCATGCGTCTGTTAACGGAAGCTTACGAAAATCGCGACCAGATTGCCCTGATTCCTTTCCGGGGTGAGCGAGCAGATGTACTATTACCGCCAACCAAATCGATTACCCTAGCGAAAAAACGTCTAGAAACCCTGCCCTGTGGTGGCGGTTCCCCTTTGGCCCACGGTTTAACCCAAGCGGTTCATGTGGGGATGAATGCTCGTTTATCGGGGGATATCGGTCAAGTGGTGATTGTGGCGATTACCGACGGTAGAAGTAATATTCCTTTGGCGAAATCTTTAGGCGAACCGATTCCGGAGGGGGAAAAACCCGATATTAAGGCAGAACTGCTCGATATTGCCGCTAAAATTCGCTCTTTAGGCATTAAACTGCTGGTCATCGATACGGAGAAAAAATTCGTCTCCACTGGTTTTGCCAAAGAATTAGCCCTAAAAGCCGGGGGTAAATATTATCATCTACCCCGGGCCACGGAACAAGCGATCGCATCTATGGCGCGAGGGGCAATTGCGGGACTGTAGCTGGGGTTTGCGGCAAAAAGTTTTTTTGACAAAAAGCACAAAGTATGATACTCCCCAACGTATTTCTGGCTGCGAGTAATTATTGCAGAGTTAGGTCAAAATCAGGGGATTTCCTGTTTCCAAGTGATCAAATACAGAAAAGCAGCAATTCGATCAAGAAATCGATCAAAACAGCCTAGACTAGAAAAATAATCCTCTATCCCGACAGCTATCCTGTGGAGATTACTTTTTTAGGAACCAGTTCCGGGGTTCCGACTCGTTCGCGTAATGTCTCTAGTATCGCCCTTCGGTTGCCGCAACGGGCGGAAATATGGCTGTTTGACTGTGGAGAAGGAACTCAACACCAGTTGCTGCGTAGCGACCTGAAAAGTTCCCAAATCCGACGCATTTTTATCACCCACATGCACGGGGATCATATCTTTGGTTTAA
>NZ_JASJFB010000885.1:0-16501 GCF_030065455.1 Microcystis sp. M53602_WE12
CGACCAATCCCGTCGGGAAAGTAACCCAGCCAAAAGAAAGCAAATTTTTGGCAAAATTCAAGAAATTCTCGCCGATGAAGTTCCCTATATTCCCCTTTGGCAAACCAAGGAATACGCTTTTGCTCGCAATGGCATCAGGGGAGTTATCATCAATCCCAGTCAAACTTTTCCCTTCTGGACAATCGCCAAAAAATCCTGATAATTAATTATTAGGAGTCAGCATTGAATCAGTTATCAGTTATTAGTTATCAGTTATCAGTTATCAGATGTGAGTTTTCAGTTCACTGATTACTGTTTACTGTTTACTGATCACTGAGAAAAAGCTCCCCGTCTCCCGTGTAAACTAAGGACATTCAATCATGCAAGGTTCAACGCTCGAAGATTCTCAACTCTCTGTCAATTATCATCACGAAACGGTGGAACACGGGCATCATGGCCACCCAGATCATCGCTTATTCGGTGTGGTTTTGTTTCTAGTGGCGGAAAGTTCCATCTTTTTAGGCTTATTTGCCGCTTTCTTGTTCTACCGTACCATGTTACCCGTTTGGCCCCCCGCCGGCACGCCAGAATTAGAGTTAACCCTACCGACAATTAACACAATTATTCTGGTGTCCAGTAGTTTTGTTATGCACATAGGACAAAAGGCGATTAAACAAAACAATAATGCCGGTTTACAATTGTGGTTCGGCATTACTGCTCTGATGGGAATTATCTTCCTTTGTGGTCAAGGATACGAATATTATCACGCTGAATTCGGTCTGACAACTAATGTTTTCACCAGCGCTTTTTATGCCTTAACCGGATTCCACGGTCTCCACGTTACCTTCGGTTTAGTGCTGATTCTATCTGTCCTCTGGCGTTCTCGTCAAAAAGACCACTATTCTAGTCAATCTCACTTTGGTGTGGAAGCAGCAGAATTATACTGGCATTTCGTCGATGTGGTCTGGATTATCCTGTTTTTACTGGTGTATATCTTGAGATAATTTTTGTTATTTACTAGGAGAAAAGGGCGATCAATTGATCGCCCTTTTTTGTATATTTCAATTTATAAGTAGTCGTACAAAATAAATTTCCTAGTGGTGAGAGGGAACTCCGGAACTGCGGAACGGGCAACAGAAAAGAAATACAGCGATTGTTGCTTTACGGAGAAATGGGTAATTAATTTTGTTTAGGTACTTAGCAATTCCTATACTGGTGAGTAGAGAACAGAGCCAATTGATAAATAATATAGGTGGGTTACGGCGAATACTAGATAATTTTCCCTAGCATAAATTGTCGTCGCCTAACCCACCCTACACCTAAAATTAACGACGACCGAATAAACTCCAACCTTTGCCACCACTAACGGCCGGTTCAGCTTTTTCAGCGACGGGAGCAACTTCTGCGGGGGTTTCCTCACCGGAAAGATTAGAAAGATCGTAGTTTTCTACTAGGAAAAGAGACGCTTTTTCAATAGTAGAATGATCCCAGAAAAGGGTGGAAGGTAACTCTTGACCGACCCAATCTTCTAGATCACCCACCATCGTTACCGCATCGATCGAATCTAAACCATAACGGGTTAAAGGTTCAGTCACATTAATCGTTTTGGCATCCAAAGATAACTGATCAGCTAACTGTTTAACTAACCAATTTTGTACCAGATTATTAAGATTGGAGCTGGAGTTCATGGGTTTTTTCCTCGGTAGTTTGTGAATGGGCTAATTGAAAAGGGGCGATCGAAAAATGTTGATTTTCTCGATATAATTTCAGCAATTCTTGGGCAACATTTTCTACATACACCTCAGATAGAGTGTAAGGCAGCGGCCGGAGAGTTCGCAGTAATCGGTGTAAACTCAACACCAACCATTCCCCCCGGGCAAAAAATTCACCCAAGATGGAACGATTATAAAGCCAAGTGTGTAAACAAGCAGAAGCAGCGTGTAAAGTACAGTATTTCTTGGCAATCTCGAACAATTCGGGTGATTGGTCGTGACCATACTCGAATTTCGATTGACTAATCTGTTCATCATGAGCATTTAGTTCCTCTAAAACTAAATTACCCAACATCAATAGATTTTCTAATACCTCTGGGTCCACTTCGTCAGAATTTTTCAATCCTTCCAGCATATCAAGGGCAATCTCTAAACCCTGTAGGGAATCATCCATTCCCCGGCCAAATAATTCTAAATTATTGGGTTCAAAGGGAGGAACTGACTTTTCTAGGCTAAAAATCGCCTCTAAACGGCTTTTTAACGCCGACATAGTGCGCGAGTTGCGTTTAGCCCGATATTTGGTTAAAGGACGCAATTGTAGGATTAAAGCATGAAGATTGACGATCGAACTGCCGTCAAACATACTGATAATCGAATTATCCCGCAGTAGCTTCTGGAAGATGCCGAATTCGTGTTCTTCTCGCATATAAAAACGCGATCCCAAGACCACATAAACACTATTAACCATCTCCTCCAGACGGACAGTAACAAAATATTTTACCACCGAAGCCCAGACGCTAAACTGTTCGGGGATAATATGAAAACCTCTCGCAGCCGGAATCGTCTCGCAATCACAAATAAGGATGTCAAGGAAAGCATCCACGAGAGTGCGCCGGGGTTGGGGCAAATCCATCACAGTTTTGTTATAGATTACCCGATTAACGGCAAAACTGAGGGTAGTTCTCAAAGCGGTATCGGCTGCCCCGTGGGAAAAAGCAGCGCACAACATTCGGGTAATCTGGAAACCTTTCAGGGCTAATTCTAAACCGTCTCCCTCCTCCCGTAAACGCATGGAATCGGGGACGAAACAATCTTTAAAACCAATGCCACTCATATCCGAGGCCCGCACACCATGGGTGTATATTTTCGGCAAATTATAGTATTTTTCGGGGTCTAATTGCCGTTTATCCACCATAAATAGGGTTAAACACTTCGGACCGCCGTTAGCATCGGTTTTCGCCAAAATAAAGGAAATTCCAGAGATAGTCGCCCGGTTAATCGGCCATTTCTCCCCATTGAGAATATAACCTCCTTCCACCTTCGTCGCAGTTAGATCACCATTGATCAGATCGCTACCGTGTTCCTTTTCCGAGTAACCCAGACACATCGCCCCATAGTCATCCATGATAAAACGGGCGAGCTTCTGTTTCTGTTCTGGGGTTCCCGCCATCCAGTTTAAAAACGACCAGAATAGGGTAGTAAAAGCGATGCCGATAGTTTGATCCCGTCGGGAAAGTACCCGCACAAAAGCGACAAATTCCTCAAAAGAGGTAAATTCACCGCCGCAATCGGTGGGAATGTAGTAGTGTGGGAGTTTCCAGTCGTATAACCAGCGAATTTCCTCGTGGGGAAATTCTTCGCTCTCGTCAATTTCGATCACCCGCTTGTAGGATAGAGGGTTATCGGGATTGAGAGGATCGCCTAAGTCTTTTTCCAGTGCTTCAGCAGTCCAGTATTGCTTAAGCTTTTTCATAGTGCCTCTAGGACAGATACAATGTGTTTTTCGTCAATGCCTTCGGTTAGAAGACCCGACCATGCACAAAAATTAATGACCATTCTAGACGTTTGACTGTAGAATAGCAACAATTACGCAATGTGCAACTAAAAACGACAGAATCAGGGGTCCAGAGGATACTTTATCTCTGCCGATTTCTGAAAGCCTTGGCAATCAAGACTAAAAATACAGTGGCACAGGGGAGCATCCCAATTTTGCCATAAGTATAAATGCTTAGAGACTAAAAACGTTAGCTAAGGCAAAATAAAGAGAAACAATTAAACGGTAGAATCATGAATACAGACCAAAAAGAACAACTAGATCAACATTTAAAAGCCATTGCTCAAATTCTAGTCGATAATACCCCAGAAGAACAACTACGTAGCTTTGAGGGCATTGAAACCGCCCTGCGAGACCATTGGCTGACTACATTGGGTCCTGCCATAGGCAATTTTTTTTTGAATCAGCAACAGGAACCCAAGCAGGGCGAACCAAAAGCGTAAGCAGTATCATAGGGAAAGTCAAGATAAGCGAGAAACAAGCCGATAAACTAGGATTAAGCAAGAATAATCGATTAAGTCCCATGCTGGAGAAATGTTGCTTAGGAGCAGTGGCTAAAGTCTCTTTTGAAGATGCGGAAAAAGATATCAAAATGGCGACAGGAATGGCAGTTTCAGGCAGTAGTCAACAGAGGCTTGTACAAAGATATAAATTTGAGGAAGCAGAAGCAAAGAGTCCGGTAGAAGCATTGAGTGTAGATGGAGGAAAAGTCAGAATCAGAACGCCCAAAGGACAACCGAGTCAATGGAGAGATTACAAAGCAGTAAGTCTGCATGGTCAAGAATGTGCGGGATTTTTTCAGCAAAATGAAGAATTACTGGAATGGGTGAACCGTCAGCCCTTAACAGAGGTAGTCACCTGTTTAGGAGATGGTCATGATGGGGTGTGGAATCTGATGGAGAAAATCGGTGTTAAAAGGAGAGAAATATTGGATTGGTATCATTTAGTAGAGAATATGAATAAAATAGGCGGGTCAAACAAGCGTCTGAATAGAATCAAAGAGAATTTATGGAAAGGAGAGGTGAAAAGAGTTTTAGAGGAATTAGAGGGATGCAAAAAGAAACAGGCTATAAATTTCACCAAATATGTCGATAAACATCGAGAAAGAATACCCAATTACGAACTCTATCAATCACAAGGGATTTGCATCGGTTCTGGAAGTGTAGAGTCAAAGATTAAGCAAATAGGTGCAAGAATGAAAATTGTGGGAGCACAATGGAAAGCAGAGAATGTTCCTCAGTATTTGAAGCTACGTTGTGCTTATCTCAACGGCGATATTGCCTGAGTATTTTTACTCATTGCAAAACTGGGATGCTCCCGCCCGCTTCTTTCAAAATTAGCAAGATTTTATCAGTTTGCAACACTATTCTAAAGTTAGCACCCATATCAAAAATTAGCTCTATCTTATGATATTCCAGTAACCTTTCCATCAGAGCCACTTGTGAAGTATTAAGATTATATCTCTTGACTTCAACCCCTAGTTTTCTGAACAGGTTTTTCAGGAATTTTTTAACCATTGATTGTAATTCGTCGAATTGTTGTTGATTGGTATTAAGTAATCCAAAGAAAAAATTATTTTCTTTTACAGTTGCTTGATAGTTTTCAATCCAATTTGTCGACCCGCCTCCTGTTATTAGGCAATTATAAACTCTTGAATAAATCAGTAGCTATCCCAGTCCACATTAATAAATATTAAGATTCATTAACGGCTGGTATGAAACATACCATATAGTTAATCTACTTGTCAACTAGGCACGTTATCTGCTACTCTGGAGTTAGAGTCCGTAGAGCAACTTAACTATTGTAACCATGAGCTTATATCTCGCTGAATCAAGTTCTGAAGTTTCAAGATATCCTCCCTATAAATTTCGATTAATTGCTTCCTTATTTCTAGCGAAAACTCAGGCTTAACCAAATTAGCGTTCTTTAAATTCATCGCCAGCTTTCTTCGTAAACCTTGTGGCATAATTGCTTTCACAGAAGTTTTTAGAAAATTTTGCTTAGATAATAACTCATGTAAAAACTTATTTTTAGGGATACCAGTAACATTATATTTAGTTGATGTATCGGGAATAAAATTGTCATCAACTTCCAAAAATTGGAAAATATCCTTGATTAAATCATAACGATTACTTCTTAAATCTTCGTAGAGATAAACTTTGATTTTACTAGAGTCAAATTTTTCAAAATATCGCTGTAATTGAGTATAATAAAATCCTCCGTCTACATAAAAGTATCCCCACCACCATTTGTTAAGAATTCTGTTATCTTCTTCCCGAAGGGCGGCACTAAAATCTAAGCAGTTTTCAAAGCCCTCTCGAGCATGATGCAAGAATTGCGAATACGCTCTTTCCACTGGATCTCGCAGTATTGCTATTAGTTTTACATCAGGGCAATAATACTTAATTCTTGCAGCCGCCTTAGCATGGTATAGATAACTAGGTGAGGCTTCACCTATGGCGATTTCATTCGTAACTCCCTGAAATTGTTCCATATAACTTTCAAAGCTAGTCTTAAAACCATCCAAATAACCTTCACTAATTGAACCTTTAGGATAGCTAATTTTTTCGCCCTCGAAAGCAAAAAAGTTAGTCTCCTTAATTGGTGTCATATAAATTTGTGGATGTTGGTTGAGCCAATCATAAAGGGAAGTCGTCCCCGCCTTGGCTGCTCCGATAATTAAAAAATTTGGCAATGCCATACTTTTACTTCCTCATACTTAAATGGTAATTCCCTAGAAACATCAATGATTGCGCTAACGTAAATTTATGCTTCAAACTCTTGCAGGCTAACAAATAATTATCTGGCTGCAGAATCAGAAAAATTTACATACTACAAGTCATAACCAAGTATTCGAGCAATATCTGTCGCTGAATTCGCAATAAACTCTATATCCAGATCAGATAATTCCTGTCCACCACTAGCAACTCCCTTTCGCACAAAGGGTATTTTCGCATTTATAATATTGGTAGACCTATGCTTTTTCTCTGAATCTTTCATTTTTTCTTTAGAACTTAAAGCAATAGCTTCATCTATCAATTTCTCATTGATTTTAATTCCAAAACAATCCATCACGGAAGATAATTGCAAGTGTGTGTCTTTTAAAAAATCCTCATATCTAAATATCTTAATGATCTGCCCACCCCCACCTCCATAGTTGTTGTAATACCATGATTTTGTATGTTCTGTCCATCTGTTAATTCCATATTTTGTATGTCTAATAAATTCTGAAATCTCTAACTTATCATCTATTTGTTTTCTATCTTTTAGGTAGTAATAATAGGAAATCATTACATCTCTAGGATCTCGGACAAGTAAAATGACTCTGTAGTAGTAAGGGTTATAGGCAGAGTGACTTTTAATAATTCTAGGTATATCTGTCCTGCCAAAAGAACCTCCTAGACGAAGATTGCCATCTCCTATTATTGAAGGTATGATATCTAAAATATTAAAGAAGTTAACATCTTGCTCAACATTATAATGGACTTTGAGAGCATTTGCTATCAGAAATCTCAACCAAGTGTTTCCCGATTTGGGATAGGATACTAAGAATACATCTTCCACTACATGATTTTTAGGTAGTGAGCGATTGTAGTACATTTTTTGGTATAAATTTCTCGGCAAATTTAAAACTTTTTGTCCTCTCAAGAAAAACCCACTAATATTGTTCATATAATTGCTATTTATTTTCATACATTAAATGTGTTGGTCTAGCCATTTATAATTTTATCATGAATAAGTAAATTATCTTGTCATCGTTGTGAGATTTTTATAAGGTAAGACCATATTTTTTTATCTGCAAGTAAGCGCCTATTCCAAACCCCAATCCAATATAAAATTGGGGGTAAGCGTGTCCAGTTGTCAAAAAAACAACGGTCCAAGCAAATAAGCCCGGCAGTACAGATAGCAGTGCCGTTCTCTTTTTTGGATCAAAACTCATTGGTTTTAATGCAGCTTTAATAAATAAGTAGGGAAAATATACGAAAAGAAAATACGATACAAGGCTGAATAATATCAAACCACCTTGAAGTAAAAAATTAAAGATGCCAATGTGAAAGTGATTGGTCATTTCATTCCTTACAGGAGTCCAGTAATTAGCCCCAATACCCCTACCAACTAGAAATTCTATATCTTGAAGACTTTGTATCCCAGAAATAACTTCTTCGATTCGCAACTCTGATGATCTATCTCCAGACTGTATCTGATAAAACCTCTCATATAATAATGTATCTTCAAATATTTCTGCTATGTTGAAATCGTTGAAAAAGATAAAAATAACTAATATCAGCAGTGCTATTAATAACATTTTAAAATTCCTTGAATTCAAAATAGAAGAACTATTATTCAACACTCCATTAGATGCTTTGTAGGATAAAATCATCAATGATAAAACAACTAAAACCAATATAGATAGTAAAATAGTTCTCTTAGCGTTTAAGAATCCCAATAGGTAAGCACGGCAAAAAATTGCTCCCCAAATTGGTATTGCCCAGATGAAGCTTATTCTACTTAAAATAGCCAGAGCAATACTGCTGGGAATTTCCAGTAGTGATGAATAGCGTGCATCTAGAAAGGTAACTACTCTTTCTTCAATTCCCGCAACATTTAATTTTCTTGCAATTATGGTTTGTGTGGTAGAATGAAACAGTACAAAAGTAGGCAATATTATAAAGGCAAGTAGTTGTAATTTAGGATAATAGGACTTAACAATTAGACGAAAAATAGCCAACCCTATGAACAAGCCAGAGAAAGCTTGAATATCTGATCTAATAAATTCAAATTCGTTATGAAAAATATACCAACCCATGAAAGTATATAGCAAGAGAGATAAAGAATAAAAAACACCTATTTTCCCCAACAAAATTTTGCGAAATTCTGAGTCTAATACAAAGGCAAATACTACACTAAAAGCAAGAGTTAATAAAGAAATACCTTGAAATACACTTATTTTTTTTTCTACGTCGATGCCTGCATTTAAATAATCGTTTATTAATATTAGAAACAAAGTTACATAGAAACTAAGCGTTGACAATAGCTGAGTAATAAATTGATTTTTTTTTGCTATAACTAAACTCATTTTAGCAGTCCTAATAATTGCGAATACAAAAACAACAAAAATGTTAAGTTTTGTATGGATAATCTAATCAAATTGCCGTAGATTTGATGCCCAATTTTTGGCGTACCCAGATAGCACTGATAATATTACCTACAATCATCGAGATTGCGGTGGCAGTGGCTGCACCATTCACCCCCCACTTCGGTATTAGTAGCCAATTAAGACAGACATTTAACAAAGCGGCAAATACCACAGTTGCTGCACTAAATTTAGCATGGCGGGTCATATTTAGCAATAGACCCACGGAACCAGTCAGAGCGTTAACCAGATAGCCAATACTCAAAATTATCAAAGCTGTTTGTCCCTGTATAAACTCAGCACCAAAAAGCTGTAAAATCGAGTATCTCAATGCAATCAACCCCAAAGTCATGACTAGAGCAAACAAGCTGATTAAACGAGTGCTATGAGTAACCAGCCTTTGCAGTTGTTCCCGCTTTCCCTCTGCATACAGTGTAGCAAAAGTTGGCGAAAGGACATTATTCAAGATTCCTAGGCCAAAAATAATCAGAGAAGTGACTCGACTGACTACTGCGTAAACTCCCACCGCACCCGCACCCTTGAAGGCACCGAGCATCAATATATCGATACGAGAGTTAATCACCGCTAGTCCTCCTAGCAAAATAAACGGTAAGCCGTCCTTGAGCCAAGTCAGAATTTTGTATTCAGGTTTAGCCTGTTTAACCTCTTGGGGAAGCACTCTGGCTAATAGTACCACACCAACGACAAAAGTAATGCCAAGAGATATCAATTTTAAGCCCATCACCCAGACAGTGATATTTTCTTGATTTCTAAGAAACCAGTAGCTAGAAATCGTCAGGATAATAAAAACTAAGGGAGCTAGTAGATTTTCTGGCATTTGCCCTAAAACCACCCTGTGTAAACCCGTCATCGTCGCTAGTCTCAAGCTAGTTAAAGAGACAATTGGTAAGGAAATCATCGCTACACACAGAGATGGTAATAAGTCCGGCTCCCTGACTTGTCCCCAGTTCAGAATAATAGCAATAGCAACTAATGCCATTAGGCTAGAAACTATGAAGACAATTGCATTTGCCCATTGTAATAGACCACGCATTAATCCCCAAGCTGACTGACTACTATAGATAGCCACTTCTCTGACTAATAAGTTATTAAAGCCTAGAGTCGCAGGAATGCCCAGCAAAGCCGGCCAAGTCATTGCATAAGTATAAACCCCAAAGCCATTTTTACCGAGCCAGCGAGCTAGAATAATACTGGTCAGAAAACTAAGGGTCATGAAAGCAACTCTTAAACCAAGAGAACCCGTCGCATCTCGAATTAAACGTTCTTTCAGTTTTAAGGGAGTTTTCTTCATCTTTTTCTTTGCTCCAGAGATGCTACTAAGTCCATCGTGAATAAACTTTTCTGATTTCTTCCTCCGTGTAAAAATGATTAAAGTATTTAGAACTGCACATCTCCTCTACATAAGATAGTGGTAATTTGAGATTTTGCTTAAATTCTTTATACGTATCTCGATAATTTTTATCTTCTCCCACGTTCGTCCTTACTAACTTAAATTCTTTTAAACCCAGAAATTCGGCGATTGCTTTTTCCTTTACACTGTCAGAGGTTTCTAGTTTGAGGATCAATAAATCCACATTATCTTTGTTAATTCTTAAATATCCCTGCTCTTTCGGAAAAGGATATTCATAAACATCTATCCCTAAAAATGGCTTGAAGTAATTATCGAACCAGTCTAGGGGAATCGAATGAGGGAAAAAATTGATAAATATATCCCTTAGCTCTTGGGGAGTAAAATTGGATTGTTCATACTTTTTCCCTGTTTCTCTTTCAAAGTTCTGAAAAAAAGCTGCAACATTTCTACCTATTGGTTCCCTAGTTAAAGAAATAATTTTTACCTGTTTTTTCGGAACGATTATCTTGTTATATAAAAACTCACCACGTCTGACTTGCTTTTCTCTGCCCAGTTTTAAGTTTAAAATTTCGTAAACCTTAGGATTGTAAAAGCTTCTATTATCAGCATTTTTGAGTAAAAAATGAACATGAAACAATGGCAAAATTGCTTTTTTTTCTAAGGATTTCATCACCGAGCTAGAACCAACTTTGCCCATTTGATAGATTATAATAGGTGTTTGATTAGTTGCATAAAGTTTGAATCGTAATTTTATGTCTTGCAGAACAATATTCAGCAGATAAGTCAGGTTATCAAGAAATTTAGACATTTGGTTTTTGCCTGTAGTTTAATTTTTTTACTCTACACCAGCGATACAGACGCTGAGTTCTCAATGAAGATAATCTATTTCAGCATCAATGTCAACCCAGGGTGGTAATTTTGGTAATTCTCAAGATAGTTGCTCAACTATCTCACTTACATTGAGGACACTAAGCAAACAAACGGATTTTACTGATTTTAAAGCTGTTTTTAGCCATTAATAAACTATTTTTTCGGCTTTATCCGTTAATTCTCTCTCCTTGTCCCAATTTTCCCCCTTTGCCCCGAAAAAACTCTTGGTCAACTAACCGCCTAATTATCTATTCCTGAGTGTAGAATGGCTACCTATGGATGCTCTGATTGGTCGGGGGGATTATCAGCAAGCTTGACCATAAGACGAGGCGGGACAAAAGTTAGCAGTTCTGGAAAAACTATAGTTGCCATTGTAGCATGGTGTTATGATGAAGCGGTAATTAATCGAGCCAGATTGCTACCGCAAAATCTTTTAAACCGCATCCACAGGGAAAACCGTAGTTTGGTTTTTTCGGCTATGATCTTTGCATAGCAATACTTTTAAGGGTTAATGACCTGCCAGTGAAATTCCAGTTCTCTAGCTGATTGCGGTTTATATCCTTAAAAGTGTCCCGAAGTCAATCTCAGCTTTAGATGTCATATTCCTTACTCTATAAGGGTTTGAGGCTATTTTAAATAGATACCATGTTTGGACAAATTCCCAAATTATTCTCAAGCTATACTGGCATACTAGATGCGGTTTAATAGAGTTATCCCTTGACTATTTGATTAATGATGAACAACCAACAAAACGGGGCTTTAAAAACCCAAAGCCAAGGAAATCTACCAGTTTTTGCCCAACCAGCTTTTATCCCCCCCCTGACGCAGGAAGAAGAGGAACTCAACCTGCGTCAAGTCCTTTCTGTCGTCAAGCATCGCTGGTGGATAATCGCTGGCATCACCCTAGGAGTAACAGGTGCGATCGCTGCTTGGACTTTCTTAAAAACCCCTATCTATCAAGGTAGATTCCTGCTGCTCATCGGTCAACCGATTGAGGAAAATAAAAATTCTCTCAAACTGGCAGCCCAAGATATCCTGCCTCAGTTGGGTGGAGAGAACATCGATTATGAAACCCAAATCGCTGTCCTGAAAAGTCCTCAACTCCTTAACCCCATCCTTAGTAAAATAACTCCTCAATATCCCGACTTTACCTACAGTGATTTAATTAGTAAAACTGGCAAATCTGATCTCAAAATTAGTCAATTAGAAGATACGAAAGTTTTAGAGATCGTTTACGAAAATGCAGAACCAGAAAAAATTAAGCTGGTTTTAGATAATTTAGCCCGTCATTACCTAAACTATAGTTCCCAGGAACGCAAGACCGAAATTAATCAAGGCTTGGATTTTGTTAACGCTCAATTGCCCGTGCTGCAGGAACGAGTTAATTCTCTACAAAAACAAATGCAGCAATTCCGGCAGCAATACAATTTCCTGGATCCCGACAAGGAAGCCACTCGTTTATCGCAACAGTTAACCAGCATCGAGCAGGAGTACAGAGTCGCCCAAGTTGCCCTTAACGAAATTAACTCTCGCTATCAAGCTTTACAGCAACAGGTGGGATTGGCCCCTAATCAAGCAATTATCGCCACTTATCTCAGTGAATCTCCCGGTTATCAAGATTTGCTCAAGCAGTTGCAAGAAGTGGAAGTGGAATTGGCGAAACAATCGGCAGTTTTTGCCAAGGATAGCCCGATAATCGCCACCCTAGAGGAAAAACGCGCTAATTTACTGCCCCTACTGCAAAACGAAGCCCAGAGAACCCTAGGGGAAAAACTGCCCCAGACAGTGGGTAATTCCCCGGCTTTGGTATCACGGAGCGCTCTGCGGGTAGAATTAACCCAACAATTGGTGGAAGCCGCTAACACCCGCCAAACCCTAGAAATTAAGGTAGAATCCCTTGCCCGGGCCCTGGAACAACAGAAAGGCTCGGTCAAAAATCTGGCGGTTTTAGCCCGTCGTTATACGGATTTGCAGCGAGAATTGGAAATTGCCACCACCAGTCTCGGTCGTTTTCTGGAGGAACAACAAAAACTCCAACTCAAGGTGGCACAACAAGTGGTGCCTTGGCAACTAATTTCCCCTCCAGAAGTAGAGGAAGATTTCGTTTCTCCTAAACCCGTGCGAAATCTCGCTTTAGGGGTTATTGGTGGCCTGTTACTAGGCCTAGGGGCAGCCTTTTTAGCTGAAAGATTAGATCCCGTTCATCATAGTGCAGATGAACTAAAAGAAGATACCAAACTGCCCCTTTTAGGCGCAATTCCCTGGCAAAAAGACCTCGATAAGATCGAAAAAGTGATCACCGCCGCCCTACCCCAGTTAACAGTCGCTGGTCAACAACTTACTATCCCTAATACCACTGCGAAATCAGCCAACGAAAACCCCTACTACTATAATTTCTCCCCCTTCTCGGAGGCTTTCCACACTCTTAACACCAATATTCGCCTCCTCGGTTCCGATTCCCCCCTCAAGTCCCTCGTGATTAGTTCTGTATCACCGGGAGATGGTAAAACTACTACGGCAATAAATATCGCTAAGGCTGCCGCTCGTATGGGACAAAAAGTCTTATTGGTGGATGCCGACCTGCGACGACCCCAGATTCACCTACGACTTAATCTCGATAACGACCACGGCCTTAGTAATGTCCTCGCCGAGGGTCTCGATTGGAACGAGGCGATTCAATCCCTGCCCCGCCACGAGAATTTATCGATTCTTACCGCCGGTTCAATTCCCCCAGATCCAACCCGCTTGCTTTCTTCCCAGAGAATGCAGGAGATGATCTCGCAATTACAGCAAGACCACGCCTTCGATCTAATTATCTACGATCTACCACCGATCGCCGCTTTTGCCGATGCGAAAATTCTCGCCGCCATGGCCACTGGCCTAATTCTCGTCACCAAACTGGGCAAAACCGATCGCTTTGTGCTGAAAAATCTGCTCGAAGACCTGAGATTATCCCACATTTCCGTGTTAGGCTTAGTGGCTAATAATGTTAGTCGGAAAGACCACAATTATCGTTACTATGGCCATTACTACGGCAAAAGATAATTAAATTAAAGATAGATCCCCCCTGCCCCCCTTAATAAGGGAGGTGCCGATCCCCCCTGCCCCCCTTATTAAGGGGGGATTAAGGGGGGATCCCCCCTTATCAAGGGGGGATCAGAGGCAAAATCTATCTTCTATTTAATTATAACCACTTACTTATCAACTTTTAATTGATGTTAAATGCGGGTTTTAATTTGGTATCGCAATGATCTGCGGGTTCACGATCACGAGGCAATTTATCAAGCTGTTCAAGAACAATTCGAGATAATTCCCTTCTATTGTTTTGATGAGCGTCAATTTGGTTTTACTTCCTACGGGTTTCCAAAAACTGGCAAGTTCCGGGCTAAATTTTTATTAGAAAGCGTAGCAGATTTGCGACAATCTCTGGAAAGTTTAGGCGGTAATTTAATTATCCGACGGGGAAAACCAGAAGACATTATCCCACAATTAGTTCAAGAATTGCAGATAGCCAAGGTTTATTATCATCAAGAGGTAACAGCAGAGGAATTAGCGGTAGAAAAAGCGGTAAATAAGGCTTTATCCGGGGTTCCTGTGCAGATAAAAACTTTTTGGACAGCCACTTTATACCATCCTGATGACTTACCTTTTACCCTTAATCAATTACCAGAATTATTTACTAATTTTCGTAAACAAGTAGAACGTTATTGGCAAATAAGAGCAACTTATCCCACGCCGAAAAAGTTGACAAAATTGCCTAAAATAGAGTTGGGAAACCTTCCCAGTTTAAACGATTTAGGCTTAACAGAATCAATTCTAGACCGGGGAGGTGTTTTGTCGTTTCAAGGGGGTGAAATGGCAGGAAAATCAAGGGTTAAAGAATATATTTGGGATAGTGATTCCTTAAAAACCTATAAGGAAACCCGCAATGAAATGTTAGGGACTAATTATTCCTCAAAATTCTCAGCTTGGTTAAGTTTTGGCTGTCTTTCCCCCCGTTATATCTACGAGGAAGTACAAAAGTATGAGCAAACGAGAGTAAAAAATGACTCTACCTATTGGCTGATTTTTGAATTATTATGGCGAGATTTTTTCCGATTTATTTGCAGTAAACACGGGAATAAAATCTTCTATAAATCTGGTTTGCAAGAACTTTATTTACCTTGGCTAGAAGATTGGGAAAGATTTAATCTCTGGTGTGAGGGAAAAACCGGTTATCCCCTTGTAGATGCTAATATGAGAGAATTAGCCGCTACAGGATTTATGTCGAATCGTGGCCGGCAAAATGTCGCTAGTTTTCTGAGCAAAAATCTCGGTATTGATTGGTGTATGGGAGCAGAATGGTTCGAGTCGTTATTAATTGATTACGATGTCTGTAGTAATTGGGGTAATTGGAATTACACTGCTGGTGTCGGCAATGACGCGCGAGGATTTCGTTATTTTAATATCCCTAAACAGTCGAAAGATTATGATCCCAAAGGTGATTATTTACGTCACTGGTTGCCCGAATTAGCCCTAATAAAAGGCGATAAAATTCACGAACCTTATAAATTATCTCCAGAGGAACAAAAGCGTTATGGTGTGATTTTAGGGGTTAATTATCCTCGTCCCATTGTCGATTTTTTTCGATCGATCAAACACAACGAAAAAATTTATCTTCAGCATTTCAGTGAACAGTAATCAGTAATCAGTGGACTTCTACATAATATTATCTCAAGACTAAAATTTTGTCTAGACAAGCAACTTACCCAAATAAAAATGATTTTAATGTCCCCAGATTTTTTCTGTTAAATTGAATGAACAACGATAGATATATATTTGGATTATCGAACTATTTATTAGTACAAATAATCAAATCAAGCTCTGATTGGGTTATAATTTTTGCAGATGTCTAATCAACTGAAAACTCACATCTGATAACTGATAACTGATAACTGATAACTGATAACTGATAACTCACATCTGATAACTGATAACTGATAACTGATAACTGATAACTGATAACTGATAACTGATAACTGATAACTGATAACTGACCCAAACACATCTATCTATCTATTTTAAGAACTTATGAAAACAGCGTGGATATTCCCGGGACAAGGATCGCAAGCGTTAGGAATGATTGGAGATTTAGCGGAAAGTGCGCTTGGCCAAGAGAGATTAGAAATAGCAGAAAGAATCCTCGGTTGGTCAGTCCTGGAAAAATGTCAAGGGGATGAAGAAACCCTATCTCGTACTCTTTATACTCAACCTTGTTTATTTGTGGTGGAGAGTATTTTAGCGGATTTGTTACAAGAAAAAGGTCATTTTCCCGATCTAGTTGCTGGTCATAGTCTCGGTGAATATTCCGCTTTATATGCGGCCCGGGTGTTTAATTTTGAGACAGGATTAAATCTAGTTCAAAACCGTTCCCGTTTGATGGATGCGGCCGAAGGTGGTAAAATGGCCGCCTTAATGAAATTTGATCGCACCAGTCTAGAGACAGTGATTAATCAGACGGAAAATGTAGTTATTGCTAATGATAATAGTGCTGAACAAGTGGTAATTTCTGGGACTCCTGAAGCGGTGGATTTGGTATTAGGTCAAGTGAAAGTTAAGCG